>CAZLXM010000051.1:25773-26059 GCA_964563105.1 uncultured Bacteroidaceae bacterium | reverse complement strand
GAGAATAAATTACCTTCTCCCAGGGATCTGGAATATTCTGTTTCCTTATGGGCATGCAGGGATATTCTGGTTAAATATGGCCATCTCTCCAGACTGGATCAATCTATTATTGACCAGTTAGGTAAGATCAGCAAAGCCCATTCATATTCTACAGGTGGTCAAACCTATGATTTAAAAATATATGAACCCCGGATAGAAGTCAGGGCTGGTGACCGTATTGGTGAATTACCTGATATGCCGGGAATAAGCGGAATTGATTTCGGTACATTTGACAAAAGAAAGGTTT
>CAZLXM010000051.1:0-25752 GCA_964563105.1 uncultured Bacteroidaceae bacterium | reverse complement strand
AAAGATGGAAAGGTTATGATTATAAACATACTGTGAGTTTTCTGAATTATACCACTGATGAAATCAGGGATTTTTATTTTGATGTAGTACAAAATCGTAATGAGGCACATTTTCAGAGAATTATACCTCCGCTTCAGGGACAGGTTTGTTATGATATTGAAGGAAGTGCACAGGGGATATGGTTTTTACCAGGGCATGCAGTATATCCTGAAGATGTACACCTGAGCCTGATTTTGAATCATTTTAATCCTCGAAAATATGTGATATCAATTGGCAGGTCGGTACCAGGAATACCAGTTTATGCGTATGAATTTTTTCCTGATACTAATGGTACTAACAATCGGCCTTTCAGTGAAATAAAAAATGACGGGAAAATATATACCTTCAAAAACTTTTTAAATGTTCGTGATGGCTATCCCTTACCTTCAGGTTATGTTATTCTTATGCAACTTGCGGATAAAGAAACTTTGCGTATAGAACTTCAGTCTGAATCAGATGGCCCGCCATGGAAGTTTGGAAACAATTATGTTGATTTTAAGAGATAGGCAATGTAATAAGTAAGCTATTAAATACCCTGATTAAAAAAGAAAATAAAAACTATCCTTCATTTTCTGCTTCTTTCAGTATTAATGGCCCTCATTTTAAAGCCAGTTGCAGATATAATATTGATTTCCCCCACTATTCCTTAATACAACTTTCAAACAATTTTCCGGTATTTGTGTTAATATAGATGGTTTTATAATTTTGCCGGTTAAAATTATATGGGAGAAAAGTATTATATATCTAAAATAAGTGCAATTTTAATTAATAGAAAAAGCAAATATTATTAAAGTTATTAGTTTTTATATTTGTAATAATTTTTGTCATCAAGCCTTTTCCGGGAAAGGCATAAATAAATTTTTTTGAAATGGAAACAAAAGATTTGGTAATTAAAGCATTAAAAGATTCTGAAAAACCTTTGAAAACTGCCGAGATTGCTTCTGCTTCAGGATTGGATAAAGATGAAGTGGGCAAAATTTTAAAAACTTTAAAAAAGGAAGAAATAATTTTTTCTCCTAAAAACTGTTACTATTCATTAAAATAAATTTCAATGTTTTACAGTCAGGGAAAAATTTGTTAAGGTTGTTTTATATTTAGAAATTAAGTAACAATTTAAATATACATGTAATGAAAAAGTTTCTATTACTTCTAATATTACTATTGCCTCCGGCTATTTATTCATGTAAGGCCAAAAATACTGATAATAGCGGCAGCAAGTCAAATACTGTTCTTACTACTGATATTGCCAGTGGTGAGATTGTTTATCTTACAAACGAAAGCTTCAAGCAGCTTATATTTGATTATGAAAAAAACCGTGAATGGAAATATGAGGGGAAAAGGCCTGCAATAATTGATTTTTATGCTGACTGGTGCGGTCCCTGCAGGATGGTTTCTCCTATAATTGAAGAGCTTGCGAAAGAATATTCAGGGAAAGTTGATATTTATAAAGTAGATACTGAAAAAGAAAGGGTACTTGCTCAAAATCTTGGGATATCCAGTCTTCCAACCATTCTTTTTATTCCGTCGAGCGGGGCCCCTCAGGCTGCTATGGGTGCACTTCCCAAAGAAACATTTGTGCAGGCTATTAATGAGATATTATTAAAAGATTAATTTTTTATTTCTTGTTTTATGAATAATATGAGGTCTTGTCCTTGTTCAGGTCAGACCTTATTTTTATTTGATGGTTTGTTAATTGATAAATCACAGGTTTCAGTTTGAATTCATAATTATTTGCATAGCTATTAGTACGGAAGAGATTTAATTAGAAGTTTTATCCAGTTTAGAATGGCTAGATTATTACGGAAAAATAAAATAGCAACTATTGATCCTCCCTGTAAGAAAATGATGTATAATTCCTATGAGGATGCAAATGATATTATCAGATATATAGAGGAGAACAGGGGAGGGAAGAAATTACGGGCGTATAAATGCGATATTTGCGGGTTTTGGCATTTGACAAGCAGTATAGAATAAACAATGATATCTTAATATCAGTCAATGCGTTTTAGAATTTCAGCTGTCCTGTGTCCATAAGATAGCGCGCCTTCCTCTTCTTTTAATTTTTTCCAGGCCCTTGCAATAATTATTTCTTCCACATCATCCTTTTCGCAAGGTACTTCCACCACATATTCCTCATTTGCATAAGTGGCGATATTTAATTTTACAATTGCTTTTCCCATTTTATTGTATCAATGAATACTTAATAATTAAAGCTAAATTTAATACATATTTTGATATTTTCCTTAAAAAGGGCCTTTTTATTATGTGATTAATAATCAGTTATTTATATTTTTTGTATAAAGTTTATGTGTTGGATAAGTAAATTCAATACCCATTTCATTGAATTTTTCAATAATCTTCAGGTTAATAGCTTCCTGAATATCCATGTACTTATTATAGTCAGGGTTTAGAACAAAATAAACCACTTCTATGATAAAACAAAACTCTCCTATTTCTTTAAGATGGGCACGATCAAATTGAGTATTATTCTGTGTTTTAATGATATTTTCAATGATCCCGGGGATAATACGAAGTTTTTCAGGTGTTGTTTGAAAACTGATATTCAGGCTGAATACTATTCTCCGTTTTTCCATGCGCTTATAATTATGTATACGGGAATTAGTGAGGTCACTATTTGCAAATATCAGTTGTTCTCCCGACAGGCTTATCACACGTGATGTTTTTATGCCAATAGCTTCAACGGTCCCCTTTTTATCATCCACAATAATAAAATCTCCTACTTCAAAAGGCTGATCGAAAAATATAACGAAATAATTGAAAAGGTCACCCAATATATTCTGTGCGGCAAGTGCGATGGCAATACCTCCTATACCCAGTCCGGTAAGGAATGTAGTTACATCATATCCAAAGTTGTCAAGGAGAAAAATAATTCCAAGTATCCATATAATAATATTGATAATTATCATTATACCCTGTACTTGCCTTAGTTTTGCATCTTTGTTTTCCTGTTTTCCGATTTTTGTTTCAATGACATGTTTTATGGCCTGAGTAACAAGCCTCAGTATAAAAAAAGTTATTACCACTACAGATGCAGCATAGAGGAACTTTTCTATTTTTTCATGAAGTACAAGCGTATTTGCGGAGATATAAAATGATGCAAAATATAATACCGGCAATACTGCTTTTTCTATCATCTTTACAATAAAATCATCAAGTGTGCCGTCAGTTTTTTCCGACCATTTTTTAAGATAACGGAGTACAAAATGTTTGAATATCTTTAATAATGTAATTAAGAGCAGGAATAAACCGACAGCTATTAAATAAGCCATTAATGAATTGTTATAATCTGCCTGTTCCATGAAACTTGTTTTAGAAAATCTTATTAATTAAAAACCGCAAAATTAATAAATTTTTAAGGGCTTTTATATATTCTCTTTTGTATACGATAGTACCCGGGGTTTCATCAAAAAAATCCCTGGTTATACTATTTTTAATTTAACATTGATATTTCCCTTAAAGAATGACTTAATTTTTAAAACAAAATTCAAATAATTACGTTATATAATGTATTTATTATGATACTGTTTTTTAATTTTCTGATCAGAAAGATTTTTTGGCTTCTTATCTGATAAATTGGTTATCCGGCTTAATTTTAGTTACTTACACTAAATATTTAATTGTAAATCAGAAGGTTCATTTTATTTTATTTAATATAATCCAATGATATGAAAAAACATTTATTTATTTATTTTCTCTCTTTCTGCACGATTTTCATGATAAATTTACAAAATGGATTTTCCAGTGATACTGAAAACCCAATGAATTATATCAAGATTAATCCTTTTTCCCCTTTAATAAAGAATTATTCATTTCAATATGAAAGGATCCTTACAAAAAGATATTCTGCAGGTTTATCTTTCAGGTTTATGCCTCAAACAAGCCTTCCATATAAGGATATGCTTTTTAATTTAGCTGACATAACAGATCCTAAAGATAAGGAGATATTATCCAATGTTATGTTAAGTAATTATGCGATTACTCCCGAGTTCAGGTATTATACCGGTAAAAATGGTTATGGTAAAGGCTTTTATTTATCCCTTTTTTACAGATATGCCACTTACGATATGAATAATTTAAGTGTTGATATAGAAATAGATGAAAAGGATGAAACATTTGATTTTTTTGGAAATGTAAAATCACATACCGGGGGTATAATGATTGGCCGCCAATGGTCGCTGTCGAAATATTTATGCCTTGACTGGTGGATAATGGGCCCGCATATCGGAGTAAGTTCCGGGAGTATAACAGGACTTTCTTCAGTAACCCTTACCCAAAATGATCAGCAGGAAATCAGGGATAAGCTGGATGATGCTTTAATGGATATTGATATTCCGATGTTTAAATATTCAATTGACACGGCGAGTGATAAAGTCAGGGTGGATGTAGATGGCCCATGGGCAGGATTAAGGTTTGGGTTTACTTTTGGTGTGAAATTCTGATTTTGAATACTATTTTACATGTAATATCTGTTTTCCTTCATATTCCCACCAGTCATCCGCGGCTTTGACATAAATTACATAAACTCCCGGATCAAGTTTCAGTTTAGGTTCGGCTGTCCATATATGTTCTGAAGCTCCTGTATTACCCAAAGGGCGCCATGGAACATTTCCCAACTGTTTGTCCAATTCCTGTGCCCTGATCCTGTAAGGGTCTTGTACCGGGTTTCTTTCCATGGGGTACCAGTTTCCGTAAGGCCCTATTTTCATTTTGACTTCAGCAGAAGGCAAAGCGTTAAAAATATTTGCAACTACTTTGATATTCATTGTACTGTCGGCCAATACAAATTCAGGTACATCTATATGCATTTGGAAATCAGCGGGCCTTCTGGCAGCTTTCCATGATAGTTTACATTCATTTTTATTGATATGCAGGATAGTATAGCAATTTGGAGTCCCATCGGACATCATTGTATTCGGGATTCCATAAACATCGGGTGCTCCGGTCCAAAGTGCCCCGCATGATGTTCCCACACTTATAATATGAAGTGGTTTAATACCGGGGAACCCGGACTTTTTGTCGACGAATTGATGGTAATGCCTGTGTGAGTGAGCTGAAAATGAAATGGTATTAGGGTGGCTGGCGATGAGTTCAAAAAAGGCCTTTTTTTCATCTTCACTTTTCCATGCGGTTGATCTTTCAAAAGGAATATGTGATAGCAATATAAGTAACTGATTATTTTTCAAACGCCTGATTTCATTTTTTAAAAATTCCATTTGGTCTTCGCCCAGGCCGGTCCTGTAAAAGCGTTTATTATTTTCAGATATCCACCGGATATTATCGAGTGTGATAAAATGTACCGGGCCATAACTAAATGAATAATAAGTCGGCCCAAAATTGTATAACCATGTACTACGTGCTTCTTCCTGGGTATTGGCTAAATGATCATTATCGTGGTTGCCGGGGACATAATACATTGGAACCCCTATAGTGGAAAGAGTGCTGATCATACGTTGATAGAGCTCAAGTTTATCAAAAACGATGTCTCCCAGTGTAATACCAAGAGACACATTAAGGTCTACAAGTTCAGGGAGTACATCACGGGAGAAATAATTAATTTCTTTTTCATCACGTGGCTGGGGGTCACCCAAAACCAGGACATCAAAATTATCCGGTTCTTTATTCGGGTATAGCGGGAAATTAAGTGATTCCGGTAAAGGCCCTGTAGGGGGTAGTCCTTCATAGCTTTTGCCGGAAATGCCCCCGGGACTATAGAGGTAATAAAAATGTGATAACTGGTTATAATCAACAGGGAATTTCCACTGAGGCGGTTTGATAACGAATATTACAGAATTTTTACCAGACGGAAGTTCATACATACCTGCTTTATTTGTAAGAACAACTTCCCTGCCATTGGAGACTGCTATATTTTTTAAGGGGGCATCTACTTTTATATCATAAAGTCCATTGCCATTTTTATCATGAAATACAATTCCCTTTACAGTTGATATTGTTTGTGCCGAAAGTTCAGGACCATGTTGAAAGCCTGCTGACAGAAAAAATAAAATGAGTAAAAACTTTATTAAATATGTTCTCATAAAATTTGGATTTTAATAAACGGGTTAATTATTCTGAAAAAGAAAAATATTTTATTACAATGCGGCAATTTATGAAATTATATTTATATCATGTTGATGAATTAATAATTATTGATAATATCATAGAAGTTAACTTATAAGAATTTAAGGATACGGCTACAGACCTGTTAACATTTACGGGTTATATGGGTAAATGAATAAAGTTAAACGAGCTGTCCGCTTAATTTTTATTTTTAAATTCATGTATTGATATAAGCTATCTTTGTTAAGAATAATATAAAATATTTGTATAAGGTTTTAAAGTCATATTAATATTGACAGTGTAAATTATGATGTAATATGTACTATTTAAATTTATTTTTATGAATATTACTAATGGAATAGAGAATATTATTTTTGATTTGGGCGGTGTTGTTATTAACCTCGATTTTAATATTACAATTGAAAGGTTTAAAAAATTAAGTCCTGATAACTTTGATGAATTATATAGTTCTCTTGAGAGTTCCGGGCTCTTTGATCTTTTAGAGACAGGAAAGATTAATGCTGAAGAATTTATTACCGGGATTTCAAGAATATATCCTGTCCCTCCTGATGGTCCGGAAATAATACATGCCTGGACAGGGATGCTTCTTGATTTTCCCAAAGAAAGAGCCGAACTTTTAAGAAGTTTAAAAACAAAATACCGGACTTTTCTTCTCAGCAATACTAACGAGATCCATCTTGATTATTATTTTGGTAAATTGAAAGAATGGTATGGTGTAAATGACATGTCCCCTTTTTTTCATAAAGAGTATTATTCATGTTATTTGAATATGCGGAAGCCTGATCCTGAAATATTTGAATATGTATTGAATGACAGTAAGCTTAATCCTTCGGTTACCCTTTTCATTGATGACGGGTTTAATAATATTGAAGCAGCAGGGAAGCTGAGTATAAAAACCTTTCATTTAAAAAGCCCTGAAACTATTTTAGATATATTTGGCTGATATTCATTTTTGAGAATAGGGACATATAAACTGTTAAAGCTGATCCGGAAACAGGATAATTATATATATAAGCCTGTTCAATTTTCCCGGAACATTTACTTATCGGTTAAAATTGCTGTTAATTTTCCGGATTATCGAGTAACAACATTGCTTCTTTTATATGGGAAGTAATATTTTTTTCTCCTATTAAATTTACTATTCCTGCTCTGTCAAGTTCTCTATAAACCGGGCTTTGAACACCAGAAAGAATAATTTTAGTTCCTGAAGACTGCAGGCTTTTTACGACCTCTTTAAGATTATGAAGCCCTGTTGCATCTATTGTAGGCACATTTCGCATTCGAAGTATCAACACTTCAGGCTTTTCGTTGATCTCTTTCATTGTATCCTTGAATTTTTGTGCAATACCAAAGAAAAAAGGCCCATAAACTTCATAAACTTTTACTCCTTTTGGGATATGAAGTTTAAGTGTTGAATCGGGGTCTCTTTCTTCATCCTCTTCATCTTTTTCATGGTTAACGGGATTAATGGTACTTACCTGAGTCATTCTTCTCATGAACAGGAATACAGAGAGTACCATTCCTACCTGGATCGCAATTGTAAGATCTACGATTACGGTGAGAAAAAAAGTAACAAGAAGTACTGAAACATCAGGTTTTGGTCCTCTTGCAACCGCAAGGAATGATTTCCATTCACTCATATTATATGCAACTATAATCAGGATCCCTGATAAACAGGATAAAGGTATCAGTTTGGCCCATTTTCCTGCGAAAAGCATTATAATTAAAAGTGTAATAGAATGGATAATTCCCGCAAGAGGGGTCCTTCCCCCGTTTCTTACATTTGTTGCTGTCCTGGCTATTGCCCCTGTAGCCGGGATCCCTCCAAATAAAGAAGAGAAAATATTAGCTGCACCCTGGGCAACTAATTCGATATTAGAGCGGTGGGTACTTCCAATCATTCCATCGGAGACTACTGCAGATAATAATGATTCTATAGACCCAAGCAAAGCTATTGTAAAAGCTGGTTGCAGTAATTTTCGAAATGTTTCAAAATCAATTTTTGGGACTGAAGGCATACCTATTCCTGCCTGTATTTCGCCAAAACGGGATTCTATGGTTTCAACCGGAAGATTAAATACCTGGACTATAATGGTTGTTATCAGTATTGCTACAAGAGACCCGGGGATCCGCCCGTTTATTTTACGAAAATATAAAGAAATAAAAATTGTGGCAATAGCTATAATGAGTGCCCAGGGATTGATGGTATCCAAATGTTTTGCGTATTCAATCCATTTATCAACAAAGTTTGCCGGGACATCTCCCATTTCAAGCCCAAAAAAATCTTTTACCTGGGATGAAAAAATGACAAGGGCTATTCCTGTTGTAAAACCAACAATAAGGGGATAAGGGACAAATTTGATAAGAGACCCCAGTTTCGCAAACCCTAATCCCATGATCATTAATCCGGCAATTAAGGTGGCAGTTGTAAGGCCGTCCAGGCCATATTCAGCGATTATTCCATAAATAATAACTATAAAAGCTCCCGTAGGCCCTCCAATTTGTACTCTGCTTCCGCCGAAGGCAGAAATAATAAATCCTGCAATAATGGCAGTTATTAATCCTTTTTCAGGGGGAACCCCTGAAGCTATTGCAAAAGCAATTGCCAGCGGAAGAGCAACAATTCCAACAATCAGGCCGGATGTAATATCCTTAATGGCTTGTTCACGAGGGTATCCTTTTTTATAAACAGTAAATGATTTTGGAAAAAATGTCTTATTCAATTTTCAGGAAATGTTAAAAAATTTGAAGCACAAAAATAAGAAAATAGATTAATCATTGGATTGGGGGTATCCATTTTCCATCTTCTTTTATAAGGCTTATTAAATGGGAGATTGCTTCATTTTCCGGTATATTTTTGATAATCGGGACTTTTCCTCTGTATAATGTAATTTTTCCCGGGCCTGCTCCCATACAGCCATAATCTGCATCGGCCATTTCTCCCGGGCCGTTAACGACACAGCCCATTACTGCAATTTTAAGGCCTGTTAAATGACCGGTATTTTTTTTAACTTTTTCAAGTAAATTTTTAATATTAAATTGAGTCCTTCCGCATGAAGGGCAGGAAATAAATTCTGTACTGCTGATCCTTGCCCTGGATGACTGAAGAATTTCAAAAGAATAATTGATTAAAGGCAGGATATTATTTTCATTTTGTAACCATATCCCATCAGCCATTCCGTCGAGGAAAAAAAGGCCTGTTTCACCGGCAGCCCTTAATAGTAATTTTTCGGGATTTGAAAGTTTAAAATTTTTCTTTATGATTACAGGGATCCCGGGTGCATCAGTTTCGAGTTTTGAAAAGAAACCCCAATAAATGGAGGCATCCGGACTTGAGTTACTATCAGCTATTATGATACTATTGGAATAAACTTTCAGAACATCTGTTTCTTTTTTATTAAATTTTTGGGGATCAATAAATATAAAGAAAGGGCCTGAATTTTTTTGTCGATATTGTATAAATTCATCTATATTTCCTCCCGGATAACAATTTATCCGGGGTGACCGTTCAAAGATATTAAACGGTAAAATCCAGGCAGGCACTTCCGGATAGTCTGAAGTCACAACCGGCAGGCTGCTATAAATAAAATCCGGATTTTGCAGGGGGCCCAAAGAATAGTTTTGTTTTTCCTTTAAATATTCCTGCAAATCAGATATTACTACAGGATGTTGATCTCCGCCAATATTAATAATGGTATTGGTTTTTCGTTTATTATAGCTGGTTTTCAGGTTGTCCCGGTTTAATTTAAATAAGGTTTCGCGGGATTTTAGAGAAAAATAATTTACAAGTTCAGCAGCTACAGGAATTTCTTCTTCGGGTTCTTCAGTAAGTGATATTCTTATTGTATCACCAATACCTTGTTGTAACAGCGTTGAGGTCCCGACCGCAGATCTGATTCTGCCGTCTGTTCCTGCCCCGGCTTCGGTTACTCCGAGATGCAGAGGGAAAATAGTCTTTTCTTCCAGCATTTTTAACACAAGTAATCTTGCCGCATAAACCATTATACGGGCATTACTTGCTTTCATGGAAATTACAAGGTTCCTGAACCCTTCTTCAGTACAGATCCTGATGAATTCCATTGCTGATTCTGCCATACCTTCGGGAGTATCACCATATTTATTCATAATACGGTCTGAAAGAGATCCATGATTTACCCCTATACGAATAGCAGTCCCATTTTCTTTACAAATGTTTAATAAAGGTTTTATTTTATTTCGAATGTTCTCTAAATCGCTTTGATATTCTGAATCTGATAATTGAAATACTTTAAATAGTTTTTTGTCTGCATAATTTCCGGGATTTATTCTTACTTTTTCAACCAGTTTTGCAGCTTCCTCAGCTAATTTTGGATTAAAATGTACATCAGCAACAAGAGGGAAGTCATATCCTTTGTTAAACAATTGTTCTCTTATTTTGCCGAGGCTTTCAACTTCACTAAGATTTTGGACGGTAATCCTGATAATTTGTCCGCCGGCTTCGAATATTCTTATACATTGATCTACCGTAGCTTCAATATCATTTGTCGGCGTATTCGTCATTGACTGTATCACTACAGGGTAACCGTCTCCAATATTTAATTTGCCAATTTGTATTGTCATACGAATTAATATTTATTATTAGAAAAAGAATTCAGGGTATGATCTTTTCTAATGATTTAAAAAGGAAAATTTTGATTGGAAATAATTATCTGCAAAAGTAAAAGAATTTTGTTTCAGATAATTTTTCTGATTTTAAGCGCTGAAATAATAATTTCTGCTATTTCATCCACGGAAAGGGTCATAGAATTAAACTTAATATCATACCTTGTATAATCGTTTCCTTTATTATGGTAATAATTTTTAAATTCTTCTCTCTGCTTATCTACATTTTTGCAATATTTTCTTGCATCTTCAAGGTTTAAATTATGCTTTTCACTTATCCTTAGAGCTCTCCACTCAAGAGGTGCTTCGAGAAATATATGGAATGATTTAGATAAATCTTTTGTTATTGCAACTCCTCCTCTTCCAACAATGACTTTATTACCTTCCACAGCTAAATTTCTGATAACACGGGCAATTGTATTTCTTACTTTCCGGTCAGTTTTATAATATTTTCTGGTAAGTGATAGTAAAAGATCTTCAAGTACACCGTGAACCGGATATTCAAAAACATATTGTATTTCTGTTGTATCAACTCCCAGTTCTTTGGCTGCTGCCTCGGCGAGATCTTCTTTACTTATCCATTTCCATGTGATTTTTTTTGCAAACTTATAATCCATGGAGTTTAATTTTTCTGTAAGATTTGCTGCAAGCCTTCTTCCCGGGCAACCACTTTCTCTTGAAATGGTAATAACCGGCCCTTCAAAATCAGGTTCAGAAAGTTTTGCTTCATAACCTTCTCTAAAATATCTTGATAAGTCTATCTTCATCCGAAAATAAATTAGTTAATTCAATGTAAATTATAAAAACGTGCCGGATGCTTTTTCTTCAGGGAGCTTTATAATCTTGTTACGTATTACAATTAACAGGGGTTTCATAAATTATTTGTCTTTAAAGTTAAAAATAACTCATTCTTCGCATTTAATCAATATTTTTTAAATAATTATTGGATTATTTCCATTCTTTGGTCCATGAATAAAACAGCAAAAAGGCAGTTTTTGTTTTATTCTTTATAGCCCATTATAAATGATAAGATTATTCTTTCTCCAAGTTCTTTTGATAAAGCTACTTTTACTTTATCGAGATTTATTATTTGTTGTTGCAGTTCAGCCACTTGTTTCATCATTCCTTTTAAGGATGCATCTTCGAGTTCACGGCTTATTTTTTCCCTGGCCATCATAATAATTTTATTTTTATATGCCAGTAATGATTTTGGCACTTCTGTTCCAAGATTTTCCCCGGGCAGCTCGATATATGTATCTTTTCTTTTCCAGACTTTGGATATTTCATATTTGGAGGTAAAAATATCTACTGCAAGCTCCTGAACCCGGGGGTTATCATGGAAGATAAAATATTTGTGTGTGATGGTGTGATCTCTTTCGATAGAATTTTTTACATCTTCAAAAATCTGCTTATAAATAAGATTTTGAAATTCAAGATTATCGTTTTGTATTTCTCTTATAATATATTCAGAAACGCTGATTGTAGCGTTATTTTCTTTGTTTAATTGCAAAATATTGTTACCAAATTTTAGCAGAAAATAAATAATCTCCCTTTCTTCGGGTTCGGAATAAATTTGTTCTACAAAAGATGGGACCAGTGGCTGAACTGGTATATCAAAAGATGCCCTTAGGGGTTCACGGGAGGGTTTAAATTTATTTTCCAGGTGCCTTCGCCTGATCTTATTCATTTCCGGGTAAATGATTTTTTCATCTACTTCAAGGCTTACGGAGCATTCACGAATATATTCCGAACGAATGATCCCGTCGGGGATAACAGCAATAGACCCTACTATATCCTTTATCATATTTGCCCGTTTTATCGGATCATTTTTTGCATCAAGCAACATTACCGAAGTTTTAAATGAGATAAAATTCTTCTCATTTTCATCAAAGTATTCTTTTAACTGAGTTGAACTATATTTTTTGGCAAATGAATCCGGATCTTCATTTTCTGGAAGGAGGAGCCCGCGTACATTTAAACCTTCTTCAAGGATCAGGTCAATTCCCCTGAAAGAGGCACTTATACCAGCCGGGTCCCCGTCATAAATTATTGTAATATTGGGGGTGAATCTTTTAATTAGTCGGACTTGTTCTATTGTCAGTGCTGTTCCTGAAGATGCGACCACATTTTCAAATCCGGCCTGATGTAATGCCAGGACATCTGTATATCCTTCCACGAGATAGCATTTATTATTAGTGATAATAGCTTTCCGTGCCTGAAAAAGTCCGTAAAGTATCCTGCTTTTATGATAAATTTCAGATTCTGGGGAGTTGAGATATTTTGCTGCATTTTTATCCGCACGGAGTATTCTTGCCCCAAATCCGGAGATATTACCTGAAAGTCCGTGTATCGGAAAAATGATCCGTCCGGAGAAGCGGTCAAAGCGGAAATTATTTTTTTCAATAGAAAGGCCGGATTTAATAAGATATTCCAGTTTAAAGCCCTTATTGAGGGCTTCTTTTGTTAATGCCTCTTTTTCTTCGGGGCTGTACCCTAATTGGAATTTAGTTATTATACTTTCCCTTATTCCTCTTTCTTTGAGATATTTAAGTCCGATAGCCCTGCCTTCTTCAGTTTTATGGAGCTGTTCCATAAAAAACTTATTAGCAAAGGAGCTGATAATAAAGAGACTTTCTCTGTCACTTTCAGCCTGAATATCTTCAGGGCTTCTTCCTTCTCCTCTATTTCAATATTATATTTTTTTGCAAGGTATTTTAATGCTTCAGGATAGGATAACTTCTCGTGTTCCATAAGGAAACCCACAACATTTCCACCTTTACCCGAGCTAAAATCTTTATAAATACCTTTAGCAGGCGACACAAAAAAGGAGGGTGTTTTTTCATTTGTAAAAGGGCTAAGCCCCTTATAATTGGCGCCTGCTTTTTTAAGTTGCACAAACTCTGATATTACTTCATAAATATCAGCAGTTTCAAATATTTTGGATATGGTTGCCTGATCAATCATGAAACATTTAAAAGGGTGATAAGAGGATCAAGTTGGAAGGACTAAATTAAAAAAAAGATTTGACATGAGAAATGGGCGATCATGTATGAGTTTAAGAAAAAGTTTAAAACTAATTTCTAACTTTGTCGTTTTATTTAAAAATGTCAACTTTTCTTTTTAGTGATATAATATTTGGTCCGGTTCAATCCCGCAGGCTTGGTGTTTCTTTGGGAATAAATCTTTTACCCTCAAATAAGAAATATTGCAATTTTAACTGTATTTATTGTGAATGTGGATGGAGCCATATTCATAAAATTGAGGCAGATGATTTGCCTTCACGCAGTGAGATACGTGAATCTTTGATTAAAAAGCTTATTGAAATGCGGAAAGAAAACCGGATCCCTGACGCAATTACCTATGCAGGTAACGGTGAGCCTACAATGCATCCGGATTTTCCGGGGATAATTGATGACAGTATTGAAGCGAGAGATGAATATTGCCCTGAAGCTGAGATTGTTGTGCTAACCAATTCCAGCCTTATACATAAAAAATCCATAGCTGATGCATTAATCAAAGTAGATCAGAATATACTTAAACTTGATACTGTTTATCAGAATACTTATGAAGTATTGAATGCCCCTGTTTCGAAGGATCATATAAATACTATTATTGACAGGCTGATTAAGCTGCCGGGTAAAAAGATCATTCAAACACTATTTATCAGAGGAACATTTAATGGTATTTCTATTGATAATACCACTGAAGAGGAGTTAAGCGGATTGGTCGAAGCTTATAAAAAAATTAAGCCTGAAAAGGTAATGGTTTATACTTATGCGAGAGATACTGCCGCTGAGAATTTAAAAAAGGTCCCCCCTGAAGAACTGAATGCCATTGCCCGCAGGATCAATGAAGCCGGGATTGATACTGAAGTCAGCGCCTGATTCATAAAGCTATCAGACAGCAGGATATTATTAAAAAACCTAGTATAAAACCTGAATAAATTTCTCCCGGAGTATGTGCTGAAAGTGAGAGCCTTGATGTTGCAGTTATTCCCGATGCTGCGATACAGAGTATTAATAAGAGTATTAAATTAACTTCCATATAAAATGAAGTGACAGCGATAAGTGCTGTAAGTCCTCCCATTCCCATAACATGGGCACTTATTTTCCATTTAAAGTTAAGTGCAAATAATACGCTAACCGAAATCAGGCAGCCAAGCATGTAGGCATGAAGATAATGGTAAACGGGCAGTTTGATAAGCAGAGTATATGTGAAAATATAAAATATTACAGTGAAGGAATAAGGGACCAGTCTGTTATTACGGTCACTCACATAAATATCGGATATGACTTTTTTAAAAATCAACAAAGGGATAGTAAGCAATGGGAGCAGGAGGGTACCGGAAGCAAAAAGGAAAATAATAATTTTTTTTGACTGGGGAGATATAAAAGATATGTGAGTATCAGAATAAAGAAGGATTATTATACCGGTAAGAGGTATAATTAACGGATGGAAAAGGAATGAAAAAAACAGTGACAACTTTTTTGGCATGGGATTACAGCTCCTTTCTTAGTCTGGCTACTGGTATATTGAGTTGTTCACGATATTTTGCCACGGTACGTCTGGCTATCATATAGCCTTTTTCCTGAAGTGCCAGTGATAGCTTTTCATCGGTTACCGGCTTCTTTTTATCTTCATTATCAATACATTCCTGTAAAATCTTTTTAATTTCCCTTGTTGATACTTCTTCTCCGGTATCTGTTTGCATTGCTTCAGAGAAGAAATATTTCAATGGATAGGTACCGAAGTGTGTTTGAATATATTTACTGTTAGCCACACGGGATATAGTTGATATATCGAGTCCTGTAACATCAGCGATATCTTTCAGGATCATTGGTTTCATTTTTAATTCGTCTCCTTCGAGGAAATAATCATACTGATATTTCAGTATTGCATGCATTGTGACCATCATCGTATTTTGTCTTTGTCTAATGGCATCAATAAACCAGCGTGCCGAATCTATTTTCTGCTTAACAAAGTTCACTGCATCTTTTTCATTTTTTGATTGATTCTTTTTATTTACACTGAAAGATTTTAGCATATCATTATATGCACTACTGACACGTAAATCGGGTATATTTTTAGAGTTAAGTGTAAGCAGCAATTCTCCTTCATCATTTTCCAGTATAAAATCCGGTATTATATGTTCTGCATTTTTATTAAGCGGGTCACTGTATGAACTTCCCGGTTTTGGGTTTAGTTTAATAATTTCATCAATTGCAGCTTTAAGCTCTTCCTCAGTAATATTCATTTTTGAAAGAATTTTGTCATAATGTTTTCGTGTAAATTCTTCAAAATATGAAGTTAATATTTCATGGGCCAGTTTAATATGAGCTTCATTAAGGTTCTTTCTTTTTATTTGAAGAAGGAGGCACTCCTGCAGATCTCTTGCACCTGTTCCCGGCGGATCAAGTTGTTGAATAATCTCCAGTACTTTTTCAAGTTCCTCTTTATCAGTTTGGATATTCATTGAAAAAGAAAGATCATTTGCAATAGCTTCGAGATTACGTCTGATATATCCATCTTCATCAAGATTACCCAGCAGGTATTCAGCCAGCGCTCTTTCTTTTTCTGAACTAACCCTTAATCCGAGTTGAGTTTTCAGATTTTCGAGAAATGAATGCCCAACGGAAAAAGGAATTTCTTCATATTTATCATCTTTTGAGTAGTTAGAGATATTAAGGCGATAGTTTGGTATTTCATCATCTTCTATATAATCTTCAAATGAAAATTCGTCTTCATTATTTGATTTTATTATTTCTTCAAATTCATCTTCACCTTCGCCAATATCATTACTGTCTATACTTTCGTCATGTGTTATTTCATACAGGTCATCGTTGTTTCCTTCTTCGAGGGCAGGATTTTCTTCCAGTTCTTTTTTAATACGTTGTTCCATTTCCAGTGTAGGCACCTCCAGCAGTTTAATCATTTGTATCTGCTGTGGTGATAATTTCTGCAGAAGTTTTTGCTGAAGTTTTTGCTTTAACATAGCAGTACAATTTTAGAATTCGGCATTTTTTGGTGTTCTCGGGAATGGTATTACATCTCTGATATTGCTCATTCCGGTAACGAACTGAAGGAGCCGTTCAAAACCGAGCCCAAAACCGGCATGAACAACAGTTCCGAACTTTCGTGTATCGAGATACCACCAAAGGTCTTTTTCCGGAAGATTTAATTCTCTTATTCTGTTTAACAATTTATCATAATTTTCTTCTCTTTGGGAGCCTCCGATAATTTCACCTATTCTTGGGAACAGGACATCCATAGCTTTTACTGTTTTTCCATCCTCATTCTGTTTCATATAGAAAGCTTTAATTTCTTTTGGATAGTCTGTAAGTATTACCGGGCATTTAAAGTGTTTTTCCACTAAATATCGTTCGTGTTCTGCCTGCAGGTCGGCCCCCCAGTTTACAGGGAACTCCCATTTTTTATTTGCTTTTACTAAAATATCGACAGCTTCAGTATATGATAACCTTATAAACTTATTTTTCAGTACAAAGTGGAGTGAGTCGAGTAATTCTTCATCGAACATATTATTCAGGAATTGCAGGTCATCCAGGCAATTTTCCAGGGCATAGTGAATTAGATATTTGAGGAAATCTTCAGCCAGGTCCATATTATCATTTATATCATAAAATGCCACTTCAGGTTCGATCATCCAGAATTCGGCCAGGTGCCGGGGTGTATTTGAATTTTCGGCACGAAAAGTAGGCCCGAAAGTATATACACCTCCTAATGCGAGGGCTGCGAGTTCTGCTTCCAGTTGTCCTGATACAGTAAGATTAGTTTGTCGTCCAAAGAAATCTTTTGAGAAATCAACATTTCCGTTATCATTTTTAGGGGGAAGGACGGGATCAAGTGTTGTAACCCTGAACATTGCCCCGGCCCCCTCGGCATCTGATGCTGTAATAATTGGTGAATGCAGATAATAAAATCCAATATCATTAAAATACTTATGAATTGCAAATGACATTGCATGGCGTATCCTGAAAACAGCTCCGAAAGTATTTGTCCTGAAACGCAGATGAGCTATTTCCCTGAGGAATTCGAGGGAATGTCCTTTTTTCTGAAGGGGATATGATTCAGGGTCAGCTTCACCATATATTTCTATTTCTTCAGCTATAATTTCGACCTTTTGTCCGGAGCCTGCTGATTTTACCAGTTTTCCCTTTACGCCTATGCATGCACCTGTAGTTATTTTTTTTAATAACTCTTCGCCAAATACAGGAACATCAGCAACTACCTGTATATTATGAATTATTGAGCCGTCATTGACAGCAATAAAGGCAAAGTTTTTATTTCCTCTCCGGGTCCTTACCCAACCATCTATATTCACATTAATGTCCAGTTGCACACTATTCAGCAATTCTTTCACACTGGACCGTTTCTTATTTTCCATTAAACTTTTATAAAAAATTAGATTAATATATTTCAATTACAAAAATAATATTTTAATTAAGTTTGTAATAGCTGTTATATCAGTATAAACATAAAAATTACAATTTAATTACAGATCATCCAAATTTTTTGAATTATTTTTGGAATAGTTATTGTAAAGAAAAAATAGATTTTTTTTTGTTTATATTAGAGGCAAATAAAAAATTTATATATTTACCAGTCCGGTAAAAAATTGAGTACATTAATTAAAATCTGAAATAATGAAGAAAGTATTTTATTCTTTAGCATTAATATGTTTTGTTTTCAGCTCTGTTGTCCAGGCCCAGGATTTGAATGAAGTTATTAATTTGTTTAATGATGCTGCCGAAAAAACAAATAAAGGAGAATATCAAACAGCAATTAATGATTTCGAAAAGGTACTTGAACTAGGGGCAAAGATTGGCGATGAGGCCAATGATCTTGTCGGCAAGGCAAAAGAGCAACTTCCGGTACTTTATTGGCAGATATCTGCCGGTTATTTGAAACAGAAAAAGTTTGAAGAAGCAATTCCCTCCCTTGAGAAAACTGTTGAATATGCAACAGAATTTGATAATAATGCTGCTACCAGGGTGAGGGCTGAAAAAATGCTTCCTCAGGTTTATACTGCAGTTGCAACTCAAAAATTCAGGGATAAGAATTTTGAAGAAGCAATAGCAATTTTTGACAAAGCTATTAAAGTTGACCCTGCTTATTCAAAAGCTTTTCTTGGTAAAGGCCTTGCTTATGCCGAGCTGGAAAATGAAAAAAACATGGTTGAAGCCCTTGAAGGTGCTATTAAACTTGCAAAAGCCGAAAATGATCCTAAAACTGTTGAAACTGCCCTGCAGAAACTGGTCCGTTACTATACAGATTTGGGTGATGAGGAGCTGGCAGAACTGGATCCTGATGAAAAAGATTTTACATATGCGATTGAATATTATAATAAAGCACTCGCTTATGATAAAAGTGCAGCGGATCCGAATTATAAAATGGCAATGATCTATAATCAGCAATCAGATTTTGATAAAGCTATTGAATATGGCAACAGGGCTTTAGAAACTGAAACTGTTGATGTAAAAATTGCTGCTATTCAGCTTGAACTTGGAAATGCCTATTTCAATATTGCACAATATCCAAAAGCATGTGAAGCATATAATAAAGCCATGGTAGGGCCGATAGAAGAAATGGCCATCAGAAGAAAAGAAAAAGTACCGGGGTGTAATTAATATGATTATTCATGGAATTGGATATAACGGGATTTAAAATTCTTATTCCTTGTCAATCCTTATAGATAAAATATCCAAGACTTATTCTTCCCAGCTTGCACTTGATAATATTTCTTTTGAAGTTAAAAAGGGAGAAATAGCCGGATTTATTGGGCCTAATGGTGCCGGTAAATCAACCCTTATGAAAATTATAATGGGATATATCCCTCCCGGTGCGGGCACTGCATTTGTAAACGGGATGGATGTTTCAGAACATTCCCTTGAAATAAGGAAAGTGACAGGGTATCTTCCTGAAAATAATCCTTTATATCCGGAAATGTATGTAATTGAATATCTTGAATATGCTGCAGGCTATTATATGAATAAAAAGGAAGCAAAGCATTCAGTTTCTGAAATTGTTAAAGAAACAGGGCTTGAGCGGGAGTGCCATAAAAAGATATCTTCACTTTCCAAAGGTTACCGTCAGCGTGTCGGGATTGCCCAGGCATTGTTACATAATCCGGAAATATTGATTTTAGATGAGCCCACATCAGGACTGGATCCTAACCAGATAATTGAAATACGTAATTTGATTTCCAGGGTGGGCAAAAATAAAACCGTTATGCTTTCCACTCATATAATGCAGGAAGTTGAGGCTATTTGTAACCGTGTGATTATTATAGATAAAGGCCGCCTGGTTGCTGATGAAGAAACTTCCAATATTTCCAGGCAGGTAGTTGAAAGTACAAATACTATCCAGGTTGAATTCAGTCAGCCTCCTCCTTTAGATGAATTAAAAGGTTTGGAGGGGATCAGGCAGATAAAACATGTTAAAGACAATGTTTATCTCATTGCTGCAACAGATGATAAAGATATACGTGCAGATATTTTCAATTTTGCTGTTAAATACAATATTGCTGTTCTGTCAATGCAAAAGAAAGAGATGAGCCTTGAAGAAGTATTCAGGGCTTTGGTTGGGCGAAATTCATAGGCAATAACAAAAAACAGGTTCAGGTCCTTTTAAGTGCTTCCGTACATAAATTGTCCGACATTAATAAATGAGGCCCGGGGATTAATACACATTACAGGTATTTTCGATAAATTGGCAATTATATATTGTTCGGGTGCAGCGAACAGATAATCAAGGAATGTAATATGTTTGGTTGTGGTAATGATTATCAGGTCGGCTTTTGCCTCATTCGCAAATGCAAGGGTTTGTCTGCCAAAATTTCCTTTTCCCGTGGCAGTATGAATTTCATATTCAATATTATTCTGAATAAGAAAACGTATAGCGAAATTTAAATTAGTATTTATTTTTTTTACGAGTGATTTATCTTTTTTGGGCATTTTATATAATAAAATTTTTGAATTGAAATACCTTGCGAGATATATTGTCCATTGTAGTTTTTCTTTATTTTCCGCTTTATAGTCAACCGGAAAGACGATATTATCCAATCTTTGGGCACTGTAAGGTTTATCCTGTACTACAATAAAAGGGACTTCCGAGCCTGCCATCACACGCAGTGCATAACTTCCTAAATATTTTTGGATTCCTTTGATACCATGTGTACCCATCACCACAAAATTGATAGTTTCTCTGTTAACATAAGAGGAAATTGCAGTAAATAATTCTCCCTCGAGAAGAAGTACGCCAACATTAAAATTATTTTCCTCACTGAGGCGCATTGCTTCTTTTTGCAATCTCTCTTTTGCTTCTTTCAGCAGGTCATTGTTCTTTGGTTTTACAACGTTTATCAGGTATATATCATTTTCGACTGTTTTTGCAATTTCCAGGGCATATAAAAAGGCATACTCTGATATCCGGGTATAATCCCAGGTAACAAGGATGGATTTTTTGGTAGTGCTCATAAATTTATTGAATAAATTCAGAAATCAAATTTAATCGAAAGCTTATATCTTTGCAATCGAAATTAAAAAATAATGAATAATGCTTTAAAAATCTGGTATGCAGTTTACACAAAATCCAGAAATGAGAAGAAAGTAGCTGAATTGTTTGCAGAAAAGGAGATTGAACATTTTCTTCCTTTGGTTAAAAAGGTTAAACAATGGTCAGACCGTTTGAAAACGGTTGAAGAACCCTTATTCAGCTCATATATTTTTGTGCGTATAAATGAGAAGGAGCATTTATCTGTTTTACAAACCAGGGGTGTTGTGCGCTTTATTTCTTTTGAAAGTAAGAAAGTTCCGGTGAGGGATGTACAGATAGAAGCAATAAGGAAGTATATTTCTACAGGTTTGGAAGATATTCAGAATGAGGATGATTTTGTTCCCGGCCGCAGGGTACGAGTTATCCGTGGGTCATTGCGGGGCCTTGAGGGCAACCTTATTCACATACTGGGCCGGCAGAGGGTTAAAGTTGAAATTGATGCCATAGGGCAGTCAATTTTTCTAAAGATACCAATGGGTGCTTTAGAAATAGTTTAAAGCCCGTAAAAAAATATTTGCGATTAAAATTTATTCTTGTACATTTGTTTTAAATTTCCCCGGTGGAGGGATTTGATCTGATTGCAACCACGGTAAAAAATGCTAAAACAGTACCTTTCTGCAGTTATAATCATTGAAACTTACCGGAGATCATTTAAAGTCTAATTTCTAATTTAAAAGAGATGAAATATTTATTTACATCGGAGTCTGTTTCTGAGGGGCATCCGGATAAGGTTGCCGATCAAATTTCTGATGCTTTGCTTGATAATTTTTTAGCGTATGATCCACAGGCAAAGGTTGCCTGTGAAACTCTTGTAACTACCGGTCAGGTTATTTTAGCCGGTGAAGTTAAGACCAATACCTACATTGATGTTCAAAAAGTTGCCAGGGATGTTATAAACAAAATTGGCTATACTAAAAGTGAATATATGTTTGACGGGAACAGTTGTGGGGTATTCAGTGCCATTCATGAGCAGTCACCTGATATTACCCGCGGGGTTGAGCGTGAAGATCCCATGCAACAGGGTGCAGGTGATCAGGGAATGATGTTTGGTTATGCATGCAGGGAAACAGATAATTATATGCCTCTTGGCCTTGAGTTGGCCCATATATTGTTAAAAGAGCTGGCATTGATAAGGCGTGAGGGGAAAATTATGCCTTATCTGAGGCCCGATTCCAAATCGCAGGTAACTGTTGAATATAATAGCAGTCAAATACCTGTTCGTGTCCATACTATTGTTGTTTCCACGCAGCATGACGAATTTGGCAATAACGATGATGATATGCTGAAGGCTATTAAAACAGATATTAAAAGGATACTTATTCCCCGTGTAGTGGAAAAGCTTCCTTCCAGGATACGCGGCTTATTTGATGAAAACCTGATTCTGCATGTCAATCCTACCGGTAAATTTGTTATTGGGGGCCCTCATGGAGATACAGGTCTCACAGGCAGGAAGATCATTGTTGACACTTATGGCGGGAAGGGGGCACATGGCGGAGGTGCTTTTTCGGGAAAGGACCCTTCAAAGGTTGACCGTTCAGCGACTTATGCTGCACGGCATATAGCAAAAAATATGGTGGCAGCGGGTATTTCCGATGAGATACTTGTTCAGCTTTCCTATGCAATTGGTATTGCTGAACCATTGGGAATAAATATAAATACTTACGGGAAATCAGAGCTGGATATAAGTGACGCAGAAATTGCCGAAAGGATAAAAAGCATGTTTGATCTTCGTCCTGCTGCAATAGAGCAGCGTTTAAAACTCAGGAGCCCCATGTTTTTTGAAACAGCAGCCTATGGTCATATGGGGCGTACACCGAAAACAGTTAACAAAGTATTTGAATCACCCTATCAGGGAAATGTGGAGCTTAAGGTTGAATTGTTTACATGGGAAAAACTGGACTGGGTTGACAGGATCAGGGAAGAATTCTTTTAAAATATCTTTTTTTATTTTTGGAATAATAAAAAATTATTGAGTAAATTTATTGCTCAATTTTTTACGAATTTGCTCGAGGCTTTAGTAACATCAAAGACAAGAATTAAGTTGCTGCTTAAGTTTTTTCTTAATAGCAATTCCACTTCTTATCTGCGCAGTCTTGCTGCAGAATTCGGTGAATCTTCCAATTCCATAAGGGTTGAACTTAACCGTTTTGAAAAGGCGGAACTTTTAGTATCATATAACCAGGGAAATCGAAAATATTTTCAGGCAAATCTTTCCCACCCCATATACCCCGATATTCATAATATAGTTTTGAAATATATTGGAATTGACCATATTATAGATAATGTAATATATAAAGCAGGTAACCTTGAAAAAGTTTTTTTGACCGGCGATTATGCTGAGGGTAGAGATAGTGGCATAATTGATCTTATATTTGTAGGCGAAAATTTGAATACTCCTTATTTTTTAAAGCTTGTGGGGAGAGCAGAAAATGCCATTAAAAAAAAGATCCGTTATGTTGTAATGAGTAAGGAGGAGTACATTAAGAATAATAAAAGGATAGAAAACAGTCAGATATTATTATGGAACCAGGTTGATAAATGACTGTTATATTTTTATGTTAATTATTTAAATATCAGTAATATATGCTTGCCCGGCCCTGTAACTGAGAGGGCGGAGCTATGGAAAGGACCAGGGCTTTATTTTGCTGATATATTTTCATAAATAAGCCTAACAATTAAACTACATAAATGATTAAAAACATAATTAATGAATATTTTAAAAACAGATAATTCAACCTACAGGATAACAGCTATATCCAGATTATCACCCTCAATTTCCTTCTTAAAGAATTTATACTTCTCATTTCGGACCTTCCTTTTTCCTGTTTTCTTTATATTCTCATTTTCCTGTTCTTCCACTAAACAACTTACTTATTTGCAGAATATTGATGAGGCAGGTACAGAAAACTTTTTCCCTCTTGAGAAACCGGAATACAGGATACAAAAGCAGGATATATTGTATGTGCGCTTCATTACACTGAATGAAGAAATGAATTCTTTACTCAATATGGAAACTGGCAGGCAGTCATATCAAATGTTCCAGAATGAAACCAGCTTATATATAAATGGATATACTGTTAATGAAGAAGGTTTCATTACAATCCCCATTATTGGAAAAGTAAATGTAGTTGGAAAAACCATTGATGAAGCGACGGCTGAAATTGAAGCCCGCTCAGCGGAGTATCTTAAGGATGCGGCCCTGATCGTAAAACTGCTGAGTTTTAAATTTTCTGTTCTTGGTGAAGTACAACGTCCCGGAGCTTATCGTAATTTCAATAATCAGCTTACCGTGCTTGAAGCTATTTCCATGGCAGGGGATATAACTGATCATGGTGACAGGGAAAGGATCCTGGTGTTGCGGCCTGAAAAGGAAGGGACACATACTTACAGGATAAATTTGAAGAAGAAGGATGTACTGGCTTCGGAGGCTTTTTTTCTGTTGCCTAATGATATAGTTATTGTGGAGCCTTTGGATTCTAAGGTGTTCAGGTTGAATATACCGGTGATGACGTTTGTGTTGACTAGCTTGTTTAGTACGATTTCTACGACGTTGGTGTTGATAAAGTTTTTTAGTTAGTGACAAGTGACGAGTGACGAGAGACGGGGAGAGGGGAAGGGAAAGGGTGAGAGGGAACGGGGTTAGGGTTTGGATTTGAGTTTTCGGATTAGGGATTTTATCATAAGTATCAGGGAGCGGATTTCTTGCAGGATGGAGGAAATGTCTTCGATATATTTTAATTTATGGGCGATTATAAATTGTGTTTCAAGTTCTGCGAGTGATCCTGTTGAAATGTATAGATAGTTAATGAATTCTTTATGTGTTTTTCGTGCGGCCCCTTCTGCAATATTTGAGGGTATTGATATTGATGCCCTGCGCATTTGATTGATCAATCCGAATTTTTCATCTTCAGGAAAAGATTTTGTAAGTATATAGGTTTTTGTAACAAGGTTTAAAGAATTTTTCCAAATAATCAGATCTTTATGTGATTTTATAATTTCTGACATATTTTTAAAGATTATTTCAAATTTTATATATATGATAAATATTTTACTTAAACAGCCAATTAATAACATAATTTTTACAAACCCGTCACCCGTCACCCGTCACATGTCACTAAATAAATAAATCATGCACCCTAATCCCCCATACCACCCCTACCCCCCAAATTTTGATGATTCCCTGGATCTGAAGAAATATTTCTTCATGATTTTGGCTAATTGGTACTGGCTTTTGATATCAATATTCATAGCCCTGGGGATAGCCTGGTTTAAAACACGGTATGCAAAGCCGGTGTACAAGGTAAGTGCATCACTGGTAATACAGGATGAAAGCCGCCGCGGGCTTACGGGCTATGAAAATCTTATTCCGGGGATGGAGATATACAGGAATCAGGTCAGGGT
>CAZLXM010000050.1:0-26559 GCA_964563105.1 uncultured Bacteroidaceae bacterium | reverse complement strand
ATAAAAGGAAATCCCAGAACATTATTTATCTGATTTGGATAATCTGATCTTCCGGTAGCAAAAATTATATCTTTACGGGTATTCATTGCAAGATCATAGCTGATTTCAGGATCAGGATTTGCCATAGCAAAAACAATAGGATCGGAAGACATTGACAATAGCATTTCCTTTGTCAAAACATTGGCAACAGATAAGCCTATAAATACATCCGCCCCTTTAACTGCCTCTTCCAATGAGGTGATTTCAGTATCAGCCGCAAATTCCTGTTTATATATATTCAGGTCCGTCCTGCTTTTTCTAATAACTCCCTTACTATCAACAAGTAATACATTTTCTTTTTTTACTCCCAAAGAAATATATAGTTTAATACAGGAAATGGCGGATGCACCTGCCCCATTAACAACGATCTTTATCTCTTCAATTTTTTTCCCGTTAATACTAAGGGCATTTATCAATCCGGCTGCAGAAATAATTGCTGTTCCATGCTGATCATCATGAAAAACAGGAATATTAAGCTCTTTTTTCAGCTTTTCTTCAATTTCAAAGCATTCCGGAGCTTTGATATCTTCAAGGTTTATTCCGCCAAAAGTAGGTGAAATAGCTTTCACTACCCGTATAAATTCTTCTGTATCCTTAGTGTCAGCCTCAATATCAAAAACATCAATATCTGCAAAAATTTTAAATAATAATCCTTTCCCCTCCATGACGGGTTTACCGGCCAATGCCCCAATATCACCCAATCCTAGAACAGCAGTTCCGTTTGATATTACTCCCACTAAATTCCCCTTAATAGTATACTTGTAAGCATTATCAGCTTCTTTTTCAATTTCAAGGCATGGCTCGGCCACACCGGGTGAATATGCCAGGGCAAGATCCTGTTGGGTACTATGAGATTTAGTTGGAATAACTTCCAGTTTCCCTGGCCTTCCTTCAGAATGATAGTCCAGCGCATCGGATTTTTTAAATTTTGACATATCTATGATGAATTTGTTTTATGAAGAAATTGTTTTGAAAATCCCTTATCTGACAAAAAATCTGATTAAAAAATTGATCTGTTGTAATATACTAAAATACGAAATTAATGAAAATAGGTTAATCATTAAAAACTGTATAACTTAATTTTAAATATATAAGAATACAATTAAGATTTTGAAAAAGGAGGTTTAGGGGTTGATTATATAAGGAAAAAAGAATTTTTAGCTAACTTTTAATTTTACCTTTGATCTCTGAAGTTTAATTTTTAGTACTTTTATTTGTTATAAAAAAGGTTAATTTTAATATCAGCTAATTATGAATGTAATAAGAAACAAAATTGCAATTTACTTCCTGTTTTATCCATTAATACTTCTCTTTTTCGCATGTTCTGTACACCATAAAAAAAATATTATAGAATATGATGATACCCGCAAAGCAAACTGGGACCCTGATTTTGGCATTGCAAACATTGTTTCCTCCAAAGATGGTAAAATACAAAAAGCTTATTTTTATAAATCCGGATCTAAAACCAGACAACCCCTGATTGTCAGCCTTCATACCTGGAGTGGTGATTACAGGCAAAAAGATACGCTCGGCAGTTTATGTAAATTGAATGATGTTAATTATATTCACCCCAATTTTAGGGGCCAGAATTGGACCACCGAAGCCTGCTGCAGTGAATTGGCATTAGCTGACATTGACGATGCGATTGATTTCGCAATAAAAAATCTGAAACCGGATGTTTCCCGAATTTATGTAATAGGGGCCAGTGGCGGAGGTTATGCAACAATTAGTGCATTTATGAAATCTAAGCACAAAATCAAAAAGTTTTCATCCTGGGTCCCTATTTCAGATCTTGAAGCATGGTATAAAGAGTCACTCGAAAGAAAAGCTTCTTATGCTGATCATATCCTTAAATGTACAGGTTCTGAAAATAATATCCTGAATGTTAAAGAAGCAAGAGACAGATCTCCGATGTTTCAGGATACTCCTGTTAAAAAACTGAATAATTCCAGTCTGCACATTTATACAGGAATCATGGATGGAATAAAAGGAAGTGTCCCAATTACTCATTCCATAAATTTTTATAATAAGATCCTGTCAGATCTTGGAGTTAAAGATAAATCTTACTTCGTTTCTCCTGAAGAAGAAAAATTTCTTCTTGAAGAGCGTAAACCAATTGCTGATTATGGAATGATTGGTGACAGGAATATTTGTATCCGGAAAGAATATGGAAATCTTCGACTGATAATTTTTGACGGGGGCCATGAGATGCTCCCCGGATATGCATTTAATTCACTTATTGAAGATTAATAAAAACATGCTTTAAAATAAATTTTGAAAAGTGTTCCTTCTTTCCATTAGAAATAACTAAAATTATAAAATATAGCTGCGATGACAACCAACCGACGGACATTTATTCATAATTCCTTTAAAGCGGCTGCTGCCGCCGGTATTTATTCTTTAACAGGAAACAACCTGTTTGGAAATACAAGTGCAAATAATAAAATTGTTGCCGGATTAATTGGCTGTAAAGGGATGGGATTTTCCAACATAAGGGCATTTCTTGCACAAGCGGGCACTGAATGCGGGGCAATATGCGATGTTGATGAGACAGTTTTGAATGAGAGGGCTGCCGGCATTGAGAAAATTCAGGGTAAAAAGCCAAAATTATATAAGGATTTTCGAAAGCTTCTTGAAAATAAAGACCTGGATGTAATAATCATAGGCACTCCTGATCATTGGCATTGTCTTCCGTTTATTTATGCATGTCAGGAAGGAAAGGATGTTTATTGTGAAAAACCGCTGTCTAACAGTATAGAGGAAATTAACCTCATGGAGAAGGCTGCCGGTAAATATAAGCGTGTAGTACAAATTGGACAATGGCAGAGGAGTGATCCTCACTGGCAGGATGCAATTAATTTTGTTTATTCGGGTAAGCTTGGTAAGATCCGTACTGTCAGGGCATGGTCATATCAGGGATGGATGAAATCTGTACCTGTAATTCCGGATGAGGCTGTCCCCGCCGGTGTTGATTACGATTTCTGGCTCGGCCCTGCGCCCTTACGTCCATTTAACCGAAACCGCTTTCATTTTACATTCAGATGGTTTTGGGATTATGCAGGGGGGATGATGACTGATTGGGGAGTTCATATTCTTGATTTTGCTTTATACGGGATGAAAGTAACTTCTCCAAAGTCTGTTATGGCAATGGGAGGGAAATTTGCATATCCTGAAGATGCAACTGAAACTCCGGATACTCTCCAGGCAATTTATGAGTTTGATGATTTCACTCTGCTATGGGATCATGCAATAGGAATAGACGGTGGATATTTTGGACGGACCCATGGGGTAGGTTTCGTGGGTAATAACGGAACCCTGGTAGTTGACAGGAATGGCTGGGAAATAATCCCCGAAGTGGACAATAAAATCCCAAAAATGGAAAAAATGAAAATTACAAAAAGCGAAGGCAGCGGATTGGACTACCATATGAAAAATTTTATTGAATGCCTTTGGAACAGGGATAAAACACCCAATGCAGGCATAGAAGCCGGGGCAAATATTGCCAGGGTGGCACACCTGGGTAATATCGCATATAAAACAGGCAGGAGGTTATACTGGGATGGTACTACTTCAAAATTTATCAATGACAATAAAGCCGATTTTTATCTTTATGCAAATTATCGTAAACCCTGGAGTTTACCAAAAATTTGAAACCGGATCTAAATTCATCCGGCTTCAAATATTAAAATATTATGGGATAAAATATTTTCTTCCTTTAAAAAGACGTTCAAATTCGGTTTTATCCAGGTTGAAAACGGTTTTACTGTTAATTGTTGATGTTATATAATGATTATTATCTTCACCCTGAAATGCCTGTATTTTAATCGCATCCATATTATTACCTTCAATCACCAATTCGTATAAGGGAACTTTCCCCTCAATAATATTAGAGGGGGCAAAATCCCTGTTTACAAAACGACGTATACTATTAAGGTAATTCTGAGTATTCAGGGAATCAGCTTTCTGGTCACCAATCTTCCAAATCGTATCTGCCTTGCTTAATATCAGGGAACTATCAGAAGGATAAATGAATCTTATATTCTTTAAATCCTGTGTTTCACACCTGACTATGTGACCATCGCGAAAATCATCAGGCTTCTGGCTTACCATCATTTTTAACATACCTTCAACCGCATAAACTGCTTCATCATCTCCGACACGGATATAAGACAAAGCATCGGGATATTGCTGATAAGGATTTTTGCTCTGTGTAAAAGTCATGCGTCCTATAACAATATCAGCAAGAATATCATTATCTTTATATAAAATAACTTCTGAACCAAGGGAATCAGTAACATGGTAATCATCCCACTTCTGACTACTTCTGGCAACCACTTGTTTGGCTTTTAATTTTGTTATTTGATAAAGAAAATCATTTACAAGACCAGTCTGGGCAGCAAACTTATCAGATTCTGTGATTACTTCCCATTCATCTTTACTGCCTTTAATGAGTTTATATGATCCTTCTCCCTGAGCCGGAATAAATTCAATCTTGTTGATATCGGCAGCTTTAACATCAACAACAGTACTTTTAAAATTTCCCGGATCTTTCTTTTTATCTTTAATAGTAAAAATTACTGTAATAATAACCAGGAAAGCAAGTATTCCTGTTAAAATTTTGAATCCTTTTGGTTTTATCATATCTCTCTTGATTTTTATATGCTATTTAACATAATTTTCCTGCATCCTTTTAATTCTAAGCATACTCTGTGTCTGCCAGCGATACAGGCCAACACCGAGTATTAATAATATTGGGAGCAGGAAATTCAACCATTTTAATAATGACTTGGTACTATCTTCAAGGTCCTTAATCGGCCTGGAAGTTATTTCTTTTGTCCGTAAATCAATTAAGCCGGTTACATCTGTAAGCCAGTCAATGGAATTTGTTAATAAACTAACATTATCAGGATTAATGCTTTGCGGGTTCTGATAATCACGGTTTACGGCGAAGTCGCCATCGGCAAATACAACCATTTTTGAGGCAACATTTCCTGTTCCTGCAAGATTACCTTCAATACTTGCGGCAACAATAAGGTTTTGCTGTGGAAAATCAGAATCTCCCCAATTTTTTCCAACATTGAAATAAACCGGTGAAATTTCTGTTCCCGATTTATTGGAAGAAAAGGCAAGTGGTACAACATGTAAGCTGGAATCGCCGGCTATGTTAATGGGGCTTACAAAACTGAAAATTGCTTCTTGTATTCCTTTAGTAATTGGATGTTCTTTGTTGAAATTTTTAATGATTGGAAGATAAGGGAAGGGTATTTGTTGTTGTATGGTAAATCCGCCCATATTTTGGACAACCCCTACACGCCCGCAGTTTGAATCCACTAGAAAAGAATTTTCAATAACAATTCCTTTTTCAGCAAGCCAGCTTTCCAAACCTGTATTCAGGTCCATTCCGTAACCGTTTTGCAAATCTGCTTCAACTCTGTTCAATGCAATAAAAATATTTTTACCTTTTGCCAGAAAATTATCAAGTTGTTGTAAATGGGAGTCAGGAAAACTGTCAGTCGGGGCAATTATAGCCAGGGTATTATAAGGCTCAAGTACATCACTTGTATCACTAAGGGAAATATAATCCGATTCATACAAAACATCCAATTGATTTTTAGCCTGTAATAATGCAGATAAACCTGGTTCACCGTGACCCTGTAAAAATGCAATCCTGGGCTTATTTACAATGGAAACTTTTTTAATTGCCGAGGTAAGATAATATTCAATAGCCATTCCTGCTGTTATCTGGGGAATAACTTCAGGCTCGGATTCTCCCATTTGAATTAATGCCCCCATATAACATACCATTGCTTCAAATTTATCCTTATTTCTTACCTGCACCTGCAAGGGGGGAATTCCATTGCTTTGAGCTTCTGCTTCTAACTCACTGTTGTCTGATGGATCAATAAATTCATACAAAATCATGCCCCCCGAGCGACTGGCATATTCCATGAGTAAATCACTAAATTCCTGCCTTCCCTGATAAAGCTGGGGAGGAAGTTTTTGAGTAAAATAAGCTTTTATTGTAACCGGTTCTTCAAGTTCTTTTAAAATATTCTTTGTAGCCTGACTTAAAGTATATCTTTGATCCTGAGTTGTATCAAGGCGAAGAAAAAACCAGCCTGACAAGATATTCAATAAAATAATAATCGCTATGACAACTATAATTGAGTATTTTAACATCTGAAAACTTTTCATATCTTATTTTTTAATGTCCCCGGGAACCCGGTTTTATGAAACAACTTAAATATATTAGATTTATACACTGTTATACACTTCTTCTTGCGATAAAATAAACAGATCCTGTTATTCCAAGAGCAGTAAGGGAAAGAAAGTAAATAATATCCGTTGTATCAATTACTCCCCTGGAAATAGATCCAAAATGAGTATTAGTACTAAGAAAATAAAATAATTTACCTGTAAATCCGGTGAACCCTCTTGCAATCATTCCAAAAATAAAATGAAAAAATATCCCGATAAACATAGCCAGCAAAAAGCTTACAATCTGGTTATTTGTAGTACTGCTCGCAAAAAGTCCAATAGAAATATACACACAACTTATCAGTATCAGTCCGGCATAACCGGTTAAAATCACCCCATGATCAACAGGTCCTATTTTCGCTATCGTTACATAATATGGCAATGTTAATCCAAGAGTTATAATAATCAGAATAAGGGTAGCCAGAAACTTGCCCGCTGCTATTTGCAAATAATTTACAGGCATTGTCATTAATAGTTCAATCGTTCCTGATCTGTTTTCTTCTGCCATAAGTCTCATAGTAATGGCTGGTATAAAGAAGAATAAAGTCCAGTATGCAACGTTAAAAAATACATGAAGACTGGCCTGGCCAATTAAAAAAATGTCACTTCCATAAAGCCATGTAAAAAATCCGCTAAATCCCAGAAAAGCAACAATCATTATATATGCTGCCAGTGAGTCAAAGTACCCTTTTAACTCACGTTTTGATATAGTCCAAATTTGTGTCATCCGAAAATAATTTAGTTTTATTAATTCATTGTAAGTTCCCTGAATACATCTTCAAGTTTAGTATGAACCGGTGTCATCTCTGTTAGTACCCATGAATTGTCAACGCATAGCCTGAATACAGATCTTGAAAGTGACATTCCTTCGACGCTATGGAGCAGAAACACGTCATTATCGGGATCTACATGAGTAACCCCCTGTAATTGTTTCAGGGCATCATAGATTGCTTCTTTATCTCCATCCTCAATCTTTATTTTTAATAATTCCCCTCCTTTTGATCGTTTGCGAAGTTGTTCCGCAGTGCCATCTGCAACCAGGCGTCCATTATTAATAATCATTATTCTGTCACAGGTCGCTTCTACTTCAGCCAGTATATGCGAACTTAAAATAACAGTTTTTGCTTTTCCAATTCTTTTTATCAGCTCCCTGATTTCAATAATCTGGTTAGGGTCAAGGCCTGAGGTTGGTTCATCAAGTATCAGTACAGGCGGGTTATGTATCAGGGCCTGTGCCAATCCAACCCTTTGTTTATACCCTTTAGACAATTCCTGAATTTTTTTATGCTTTTCCGCCTGAAGGCCACAAACATGAACCATCTCCAGGATTCTGTTTTTAATCTCCTTTTCAGGGATATTACGCATATTTGCAACAAACTTCAAATAGTCAATAACATACATCTCCTGGTATAAAGGGTTGTTTTCAGGCAGATATCCTATATATTTTTTTATTTCTTCTGTATCATCATGAACATCAAAGTTTCCTATAGAAATTTTACCTTCCGTAGGAAAAATGCATGATGTTATCGCTCTCATGGTAGTAGTTTTCCCGGCGCCGTTTGGCCCCAGAAAACCCAGAATTTCTCCCGTTTTAACCTGAAAAGAAATATCATCAACAGCTTTCTGCTGCCCGTATGTCTTTGTAAGGTTCGTTACTGTGATATCCATAGAATTTTATTTATAAATTAACAAATCACAAAAATAGTATCTGTGAATATATGATGCAAATAATCTGATCAAAGGAATACAATTGTTAAATTTTTTTAACAATTGGCAAATTTAATTTCCCAAATACAATTTTAAATATTTATTTCCTATTCAGCCACAACACATTTAGATAAAAAGTGTCAATAATGGATAATCATTAAGAATACGCTATATTTGCATTTTTAAATGTTTCAACATCAGAAGGTTCATTATTTCCTAATATTATGTCAACAAGATTTTTGCTTTTATTTTTTTTAACTGCTTTCTATTTTTCAATTTCCATTACAGCCAAAAATTTACCTGAAGAATTCATAGATCCGCCTCATGAATTTTCTGTTATGCCCTTTTGGTTTTGGAATGATACTTTGAAGGATGAAGAAATTATTCGTCAGATTGCTGATTTTGAGGAACATGGTGTTTATGGATTTGTAATTCATCCTCGTGTTGGATTACCCCATGATATAAAATGGCTGTCTGAAGAAATGATCAGATGCATGCATGTGGCAATCAAAGAGGCTTCATCACGTGATATGTATGTTATTTTATATGACGAAGGTATGTATCCTTCAGGGTCATCAGGCGGGCAGGTAGTTGAAAGAAATCCGGAACATGCTGCACGGGGCCTGGCAAAGATTGACCTTAAAGATGGTGAAGAACTTTCTTTGGATGAAAACATGAAACTCATTACCATAATTCATCGACCTGATGGCGGCCGTGTTGCAATTGTGGAACAACCATCGGGTGGTGTTATTCGCGGATTACATTTTATAAATGAAGGAGGAGAAAAATTACAGGAGCATACCCCTCCGGCAGGTGACCTTCTTAACCCTGATGCTGTTAGCAGTTTTATGGAACTTGTTTATGAACGTTTTGCAGAAGAATTTAGTGATTATTTTGGAAATACCATTTTGGGCATTTTTACTGATGAACCATCACCTCTGGGCAGAAGCCCTAAAAGAGGTATGGTTCCCGGAAATGCATCGCTTTTTCCTCAAATTCATAAAATATTGGGATATGATATAATTCCTCATCTTGCAAGCCTCTGGTATGAAGATTATCCTGATTCTAAAAAATATCGAACTGATTATCATCGTGCTATAAATATTTGTTTAGAAGAAAATTATTATAAACGTCTTGGTGACTGGTGTGAACGAAATAATATTTCTTTAATGGGGCATCCTGCAGGATCAATGGATATAGGGACATTACGTTATTTTCAGATACCGGGGCAGGACATTGTCTGGAGATATATTGAACCAGGACAAAAAGCATTGTCCGGGCAACATTCTACTATGGCCAAATGTGCTTCAAGTGCCATGATACACCAGAATAAACGCAGAAATTCCAATGAACTCTATGGAGCCTACGGACATGAACTTACTTATAATGAAGTGGAATGGCTTGCAAATTGGTGTTTTGTCAGAGGACATAATTTATTAATCCCTCATGCATTTTATTATTCAATACGCGGGCCCAGATTTGATGAACGTCCGCCGGACGTAGGGCCAAATTCACCATGGTGGGGAAAATATAAGCCCTATGCAGATGCATGCAGACGATTAAGCTGGATAAATACTGATTCACGTCATATTTGTGATTTTGCAATATTAGGTGAAGCTACCTGGCTTCCTGATAACACAGCTAAAATATTATATCAGGGCCAGCGCGATTTTAATTACATTGAAATACGACATCTCTGGGAAGATGCAAAAATCAATAAAAAAGGCCTGGAATTAGCAAACATGAATTATAAAGCAATTATTCTCGACAGCCTGTCACAAATCCCGGTAAAAGCTATACCAATATTAAAAAAACTTGCCAGCAATAAACGTCTTCTTGTCAGGAGAAATTCAGGTTTTGAACATATTTTCCGTAAAGCAATAATATATCAAACAAGAGATGATCTTTTAGCTGCATTAGATGCTATCCCCGAACCTGACCTTATTCTTAATCCCGGGTCTGAAAATATCCGTTACCGGCATGTTATTAAAGATAGAAATCATTATTATTTAATTTTTAATGAAGAAGGGGATGAGGTATTCACACAAATAAAAGTTCCCCCGCAGGGTAATAGATACTGGATTGATCAATTTACCACAGAAATATCTGAGTATAGTCCCAATGAAAATGTTCACTTTAAGCCTTATGAGATGAAAATTCTATGGATAACAGATAAGATGCCCGGAAATTATCATTCACAAAAGCTTATTAAAAACACGGGGGGCGGTCAGAGAGAAATAAAATACAATGGAACAACGAAAATGCATTCTGATGAATAACATAGAACGGCATTAAAACCGGTTCCTTATTTTATTATCCATTTTTTAAAGTATTAATTAAAAAATCCTTATTTACAGGAATGAAATTTTTATTTTTATATGAAAACATATCAGATAATTGAAAAATATTTTTGGCTATTCCTTATTGCAGGTCTCATTCTGGGTTTATGGCACCCATTTTTTGCACAAACATTAATGTCATTGATAAAACCAATTTTAATGCTTATGCTGTTTTTCGTATTCATGAAAACTGATGTTATTCAGGCATTTAAAACCTTAAAAGATCTAAAATTAGTAGTATACATAATATTCATTCATATGCTTGCTGTCCCTGTTATGTTTTTTTATATTATTAAATTTTTTGACCCGAAATTTGCAATTGCTGTTTTACTTCTTACATCAATGCCGGCTGCAATAGCTTCTCCAACTTTAACAGATATTGTTAAAGGGAATACTTCTGTTTCATTGATAATGGTAATAATTACCTCATTGATTGCACCATTTACAATACCACTTTTATTTTCATTTGCTAAAATAAATGATCTGAATATCCAGCCTTTTCATTTATTTACAGATTTAATAATGATTGTTTTTATCCCAACTATAGCATCACAGATCGTAAGAAAATATTTTTCTTCCTTTATTAGTAAAAAACAACACTGGTTTACCCCAATTAATATAATTTTTCTTGTAATTCTTGTTTATGCGGCTATTGGATCACAGCGTAATGCAATTTTGGAAGACATAAATAAGATACTTAAATATGTAGTTTATTTATATTTAATTTTTATACTCCTGCATGTAGCCGGATATTTAACCGCATTCAAACATGATAAAGCAACACGGACTGCCCTGGCAATTGGTGCAGCATATATGAATAACGGAATCGCCATTGTTTTGGCAGCAATACATTTTGACCCTTTTATATTGGTATTGATGATCCTTTCTGAAGTACCATGGAATACAATGTTGGGCCCTTTTAGATATGTATTGAGGTTCCTTTAAGATTTAAATGGAATATCGGGATATAAAGAGAAGGTATTAGTAAATGGAAATATAAAAACAGATTATTATTTATAAATGAATAAACTAATTTTTTAGGTTTTTATAAAATTATAAATATATTTGCGCTTTACTTATAAAAAAACAAGTATTACAACAATAATCCTGAATAATAGTTATTTTCAAAAAAGAACATTACCTGAAATCAAAAATAAAATCAGCAGGCAAAGCATGTCAAATTAGTGGCTTGTTGTTCTTCTGAATATCAGGATAGGAAAGTTATTTATTTTATTTATATGAAATATTGAGTTTATTCGAAAATTAAATATTTATTTATAATAGTTATCAAATCATGAAACAGAAGAAAAAAGTCGAAAATGTACATGTAGCTTCCCTGAATTCCCGTCAGGTAACTTATGCGATAATGATTCTGGCATCATTATTTTTTATTTTTGGTTTTACTACCTGGATTAATTCCATTTTAATTCCATACTTCAAAATCGGTTGTGAATTAAATAATTTCCAGGCAATGCTTGTAGCTTTTGCTTTTTACATAGCTTATCTGGTTATGTCAGTACCGGCAGCATATTTACTTGAAAAAGTGGGATTTAAAAAAGGTATAATGATAGGTTTATGGATAATGGCACTTGGTGCGCTTATATTTATTCCGGCTGCATTATCAAGAACCTATGGTGTATTTCTTGTCGGGCTTTTCTCCATCGGAACAGGGCTTGCAATCTTACAACCTGCTGCTAATACTTATGTTACAATAGTGGGTTCAAAAGACAGGGCCGCACAAAGGATGAGTATTATGGGTGTTTTTAATAAAGGGGCAGGAATAATTGCACCTCTGTTATTAGCTGCAGTCATTCTTAAACCAACCGATACTGAATTATTTAATCAGCTGGACCTCATGAGCGATGCAGCCAGGGGAGCAGCACTGGATGAACTTGTAAGAAGAGTTATTGTTCCTTATATAATTATGGCCATTGTTCTTTTTACTCTTGGATTATTAATCAGATATTCAGTTTTACCTGAGATTGAGACCAATACCGAAAGTAAAGCTGAAAATGAGGCAAATAACGATAAAAAGACCATCTTTGATTTCCCTCATCTTATACTTGGTGCTGTTGCCATTTTCCTTCATGTTGGATCACAGGTTACAGGTATTAATACGATAGTTCTTTATGGGCAGTCATTAGGCCTTGATATATTGGAAGCAAAAGTTTTTCCTTCTTATATCCTGGGTTTAACGATGTTTGGATTTTTGATGGGAATAGTTCTCATTCCGAAATTTATTAACCATTTGAATATATTGCGTGTATGTACCACATCAGCAATTATCCTTACTCTTTTCTTCTTCCTTGCAAAAGGACAGGTACAATTCCTTGGTCACCAAGCTAATCTCTCAATATGGTTTCTTGTCTTGTTGGGCCTTTCCAATTCATTAATGTGGGCCGGAATTTGGCCTCTTGCACTTGACGGACTTGGACGTTTTACAAAATTAGGGGGATCGATATTAATCATGGGCTTATGTGGAAGCGCAATTGTACCAATGTTTTATGGATATTTTGCAGATAATTTCAATATGCATCTGGCATACTGGGTATTAATGCCCTGTTATCTATATCTTGCCTATTATGCTTTTTATGGCTATAGTATCAGAAGCTGGTCATTAAAAAAGTCAGCCGCCTGATATCAGGATAATCAGTACTAAGGCACTATGAACCTATAAAAAAGGCTCCCGCTTAATTCCGGGAGCCTTTTTTATATATAAGGTAAAGCTAATAAAAGTGTTAATATTAAGAGTTCCCGGGTTTTCATTGCAAACCCGGGAAATATAATATTTAACATTATTAAATTTTGTAATAAGATTCCCAGCCTTTGCGCGGGGGCACATCTGTAAGCATTGAATTGGCAAACTTATCGTTGACAATCTCATTAGTATCACGATTGAAAATAAGCTTTTTATTGCGGCGAATTGCAATAATTCCCAATGAGAATATCTGTGATAAAGGAGCAAATATCTGGAAGGGGGAACGGGTTTTTTCCTCTCCCATACAGGCCTTAATAAAATTTATATAATGATTGGAAGGACTTTCGGGAACAAGCGGTAATTTTGGGGCCATTTCTATTGCTTTTTCTTCAGGAATAATAAATAAAGGTGCTGAATGTGTCCCGCCTTTAAAAGTTAGATCCTTACTATAAATTATTTTACCATGTAGCGGCCTTTTCGGCTGGTCTGTTTTATTTTTAGATTTTTTTACCTCCTGTTGCACGCCTCCCGGAGGTGGAATAGTTTTATCTATCGAGGCTGTAACAGAATCATATCCTTCAGGAAATGGCGGCAGGTTCTCTACTCCGTCATACCATGTTATGTCAACGGGGGGCATATCGCCGCGGCCAGGGAAACGAAACCTGATTGTTGATTCAAGAGGGAAAAAATAATCGTTCAAATTTTTAATATGTAAGGGTTCAATTTCATAAGGCAGTCCTAGTTCAAGAAATTCATGGATAGTATCCAGAATATGGGCACCCCAGTCTCCAAGTGCACCTAAACCAAAGTCGAACCATCCCCGCCAGTTTCCGGGATGATACTTACTATTGAAATCGTGATAGGCAGCTGTTGTCAGCCATGTATCCCAGTCTTTTTCAGTCATCCCTGCCGGTAAAGGCTCTGCTTCAGGGTATCTGTAAATATTCGGATCATAAGGATGCCATCTTCGTGTAGCATTCATAAAAGCAGTTACCTCAGTAACATCTTTAATAATGCCTGCTTCTTTCCAGGCTTTAAACTGAAAGTAGTTTTCACCTGAGTGCCCCTGGTTACCAACCTGGGTCACTAGTTTTGGATTATTTGCAGCCATTTTTGCCATCAGTTCGGCTTCATAAAATGTACGGCACATAGGTTTTTCAACAAAAACACTCTTTCCAAGCTGCATTGCTGCCATACATACCGGGAAATGGGCAAAGTCCGGAATAGCAACCTGAACTGCATCAATATCCCCGGCCATCTTGTCAAACATTACACGAAAATCCCTGAACCTTTTAGCTTTGGGTACCATTTTTATGATTTCCTGACATCCTTTAGAATCCAAATCAACATCACATACAGCAACTATATTAACTAAACCGGAATTAATGAATATTTTTGCATCTGCTGCACCCTGCTGTGCGATACCGATCAAAGCCATGTTTAATTTCCTGGCTTTACTCTTTGAACGGGAGGGAAGAATTTCCGGAGTTACTATTTTAGCCCCGGCATTAGTCCCGATCATTACACCTGAACCGGCTAAACCGATTGTTTTTAAAAAATCACTTCTTGATATTTTTTCTGACATGATATTGAACTTTAAAATTAATTAACTGTTAAGAGAATCAGATTCAATAAATAACACTGTAAAAAAATTAATTTTTTAATTAAAAAACAACTTTTAAGTATATATCAATTAATTTTGGCAGATAAAATTATATTATTTAGTTTTGCACCTTTATATCCTAATAGTATTCCAATGCATTGTCGCATAATATATCCCTTTAATTTCAATAACTCTTAAACCATAAATTATGAATACAAGAAATCTTTGGGTCGGACTGATATTAGTTACTGTACTCAGCTTTTCTGTTTTATTATTCTTCGGAAAGGAGATTTATAATGTCAAACCCCCTATACCTGAAAGGGTTGTTTCAGAAAACGGAGAGGTGATTTTTACTGCCCAACAAATCAAAGACGGTCAAAATGTTTGGCAATCAATTGGAGGACAGCAAGTTGGATCCATTTGGGGCCATGGGGCTTATGTTGCCCCCGACTGGTCAGCTGACTGGTTACATCGTGAATCAGTTTTTATACTTGATGAATGGTCTGAAAAGGAGTTCAGTCTTCCTTTTAACAGCCTGACAAAAGAAAAACAGGTAATGCTTGAAATGCGCCTTCAGGAATCATTGCGTGTTAACAGTTATAATGAAAAAAACGGAGTACTTACTCTTTCTGCAGAAAGAGTAAGGGCAACAAAGAGTAATGCTGCTTATTATGCAGGGCTTTTCATGAATGACTCTTCTCTGGAAGAAGAAAGAGCTGCATATTCAATTCCTGAAAATTCAATTAAAGATCCGGATCGAATGGATTTAATGAATGCATTTTTCTTTTGGGCTGCATGGGCATGTGTAACAGAACGCCCCGGATCTGACCTTACTTACACAAGTAACTGGCCCCCCGACCACACAATAGGAAATAAACCTTCAGCCGGAATTGTCCTATGGACAGGGTTCAGTGTTATTATGTTATTAGTTGGAATTGGACTTCTTGCCTACTACAATGCGAAGAACAGATCAGATGTTTTGGATAAATCATTGTTACCTCAAAATGATCCGCTTGGAGGGCTGAATCCCACTCCATCTATGAAAGCAGTTTTAAAATATTATTGGGTAGTGTTAGGTTTAATTCTTTTACAGATACTAACCGGTGTAATTACAGCACATTATGGAGTGGAAGGCAATGAATTCTATGGCCTTAGTCTTAGTAATATTTTACCCTATTCCATTTCAAGAACCTGGCATATTCAACTTGCCCTTTTCTGGATTGCAACAGCATGGCTTGCAGCCGGATTATATATTGCCCCGGCAGTTTCAGGATTTGAGCCGAAATTTCAGAAAGCAGGAGTTAATTTTCTCTTTGTTGCATTATTAGTAATTGCAGTTGGATCAATGGCCGGAGAATGGATGGGTATAATGCAGAAATTAGGACTGGTACATAATTTTTGGTTTGGGCATCAGGGTTATGAATATATTGACCTTGGAAGATTCTGGCAGATATTTCTTTTTATCGGTTTCCTTATATGGTTATTTCTAATGCTCAGGGCCCTGTGGCCTTCACTGATGAAAAAATCAGAAAGCCGTGAATTACTGGTTCTGTTCACTATCGCTACTACAGCCATTGCATTATTTTATGGTGCAGGACTTATGTGGGGCAGGCAATCACATCTTTCAGTTGCCGAATATTGGCGCTGGTGGGTCGTCCATCTTTGGGTAGAAGGCTTCTTTGAGGTGTTTGCCACAGTTATGGCCGCTTTCCTGTTTGTAAGAATGGGATTATTGAATATTAAATATGCAACTACAGGAGTATTATTTGCTACAATTGTATATCTGGCCGGAGGAGTGATTGGAACTTTCCATCATCTTTATTTCGCCGGGACACCTACTGCTGTAATTGCACTTGGAGCAACATTCAGTGCATTGGAAGTGGTACCACTTGTATTCATGGGATTCGAGGCCTATAATAATCTGCAATTAAGCAAGGCAACCCCTTGGGTTAAAGCCTATAAATGGCCAATATATTTCTTAATTTCTGTTAGTTTCTGGAACCTTGTTGGAGCAGGTCTTTTCGGATTCCTGATCAACCCCCCGATAGCTCTTTATTATATGCAGGGACTTAATACAACACCACTTCACGGACATGCTGCACTATTCGGTGTTTTTGGAATGCTGGCAATAGGTTTAATGCTTTTCGTTCTTAAAGGATTAACAATTAAATATGAATGGAAAACGAAAATTTTAAGTATAGCTTTCTGGTCATTGAATGGAGGACTCATGTTAATGTTACTTCTGAGCCTGCTCCCTGTAGGAGTATTACAAACAGTTGCAAGTATTAAAGTTGGTATGTGGTATGCACGTTCTATGGAGTTTATGCAAAGTGATACTTTACAGATATTCAGATGGCTCAGGCTTATAGGTGATACAGTATTTGCAATTGGGGCCGTAGCTCTTGCAATTTTCGTTGTAGGATTAAAAACAGGCTGGTCAATAGATAAAACTCAGGAATTATATCCGGATTAAAACAGCCTTTTTATATCTAAAAGGATTCAAAAATAAATGATTTAGAAAATTGCCCTTCAGCAGAAGGGCGATTTTTTTTTGCACCTTTTCTTTTATTATCTTAAAACAAATGATTTGCCTAAAAACTAAACTTTAAAAATTATTGACCGCTTAAATCATCATCAATTCCAACCTTTATTTTACCGGGTTGTCACAACTCAAATTGAACCGACCAGTATTTCTTTTCCTTAAAGAAAAATATTTCAAAAAAGAAAAGATGTTATTATCATAATGGCTGAAGCTCTATCTGTTAATCCTGAACATAAATTCATTAATACCACATCAGGAAGCTTTAATTATGATATCCTGGTTCTTGTAACCGGAGGAAAAACTTACTATTATGGTAATAAAAAACTGGAAAAAAAAAGCTCATTACGCCTCATCCTGAAATTAGATCAGCAAAGTTCTTAATAAATAGGCAGTAATAATTCATTCATCAGACAATACTCCATTAAGTAAATTTTTAAATTCAAATTATGGATTTCTGAAAATATAATTCTGGAATTCATTTTGAGTGTAAAAGCCAAAAAAATATATCTTTGAAAAATATTTGAATAAAACTAAAAATTTTGAATATTTAATACAACCTTCCATACTTCGGCTCGTCTTATCTATAATAACTAACAGGAAAAAGTTTCATACATCAGATAAAATGAAAAATATCAGGATCCTGACCAGCCTGAGTGTATGGGCCGGATTCTGGTACTTATGCTAATGGCTGTCTAAAAACCGGATATTCATTAAGATATAAGTATTTCACTGCAGCCTGGCTTTAATCAGGGCCTGCTGTATAAATTACGCGTAACTTACACAGGGGAACGGATGCTTAAGAGCCCCGGGATAATGTAATATTCCCTTTCCTGATATTCCATATTAAATTCCGCCTATGTAACTTTATGTATAATGAATTTATGTATTTAGCTTAGTTTAACAACACAGCAGAATTATTTATATTTGTAAAAACAACCAACTTTATGGGAATAGAGGATATAATAACCGGTTTCAAGCAACTGAGCGCTGAACAGCAACATAAAGTTGTAAATGAGTTATACAGGTATCTTGTCCAGGGGGAGGCCTCTGATACAACGGCAGGAGCAGAATCCAACAAATTACCTGGAGAGAAGTTTCCGCACTGCTATAGTAAATCATATTATGCCAATGGCAGTTTAAAGGGTGTGCAGAGGTCCCGCTGTAAGGAGTTTGGTAACTACTTCAATGAATCCACCGGTACAGCTTTGGAAAGATTACACAAGAAAGACAGGTTTAATAAGTATCTATGGTGCATGTTCATGGGCTATTCCATACGAAAGTGTGCAAATGAGACGGGGATTAGTATTCCGACATCGTTTAACTGGCGTAACAAGGTACTGGGCTCATTGTCCGGGATATCAGATGAAGACTTCAGGTTTGTCTGTGAGAGTGATGATGTGTTTTTTCTTCATAGTGAGAAGTGCAACAGGCATCTGGAGAGAAAGCCCCGTCATAGAGAAGGTAAAGCAAAGACAGCCGGTATTACCAGGGATCATGTTGCAGTCATACTAACATGTGACAGGGTTGGTTCTCAGGCTATGCAGGTCTCCGGTCGTGGAAGGATCAGCAGGAAAGATGTTGAAAAAGCCCTCTCAGGAAAGATCCGAAAGGGAACCGTCTTCTGTAAAGATGCCCATCGTAGTTACAGCGCGTTTGCCAGGACTCAGGAACTGGAACATCATAAGATTAAGGTTGGAAGCAAGGGATACACAAAAGACCAGGTTTACCATGTGCAGACGGTTAACAGCAAAGTGAGCAGGTTGAAAACATGGATCAGGGATTTTAACGGAGTGTCAACAAAGTACCTTCAGAATTACCTTAATTGGTTTATCACTCTTGAGAAACTGAGAAACAAGGCGTTGGCATTAAAAATGTTTTTCCTCCTGGCCACTGCCAGGGCTATTCTTTTACCAGAGCTAAAGTTAGCCTTATTAAATCATTCGTATATTTAAACATAGCCATTTATTTTTACTCATAAAGACACAATGATACAAAGTTTTACACAAAAAGATCTCTAAAAAATATCCGGCAATAAAATCATGGCAAGATGAAAAATTACTTTATTATCTTATTTGCAGTAATTTCAGTGACTATTTCTGCCCAGATCAATTACAGTGTTGAGAAGGATTTGCTTATTCTCGATAACGGTTATATCCGCAGGGAAATTTCATTGAAAAATAACATGGTATTCACGTCAGCACTATTTCTTAACGGCCACAAAAACAGTTATGCAGATAACAGCAGAGAGTTTTCTTTTCTGCTGAACGACAAGGCACTTGATGGAAGGAGCGACTGGAGAATTATTTCCATGGAACCAGTTCAGGATAAACTGGAGGGCCGGGGTATAAAGCTCGGCCTGGAGTCGGATAAAATGAAAATCAGCCTGGAATTAAATTATCTGCTCTATCCCGGTCTGCCGCTCATTCGTAAATGGATATGCTTTAAAAACAACAGTAAGGAAGAATTAAAAATTGAAAATCTGAACATTGAGGATCTGGAAACGCGTATAGGTTATGTTGATGCTATCGTCTATCACAATTATGCAAGAATGAAGCATATAGGTCCTTTCGAAGGTAACTGGGATGATCCTGTTGTCGTTTTGCATGATCAGGATAATCGGTGCGGGATTGCTATTGGAAATGAATCGCCGGGAGTACTTAAACGGACTGCATATCATACATCCGGTAACAATCTTGAATCAGGTCTTACCCATAATCATCAGGGTGTTCCGTTCCGTAAATGGCTCAAACCCGGTGAGGAGTGGGATAGTCCCAAAACCTTTATTTGCCTTTATTCAGGTACAGATAACGGATTTGATGTCATAAACGGTGATGTTAACAGGTTCATTGTGCGTCATCTGAATGCCAGAATAATTTCATCGGCTGAAAAACCTGTGTTTGTGTACAACACATGGAATCCGTTCAGAACATTTGTAAATGATTCTCTTGTGCGTGAAGTGGCTCTTGCAGCATCTGAATGTGGCGTCCAGGAATTCATTATTGATGATGGCTGGCAGGTAAATGAGAAGGGGATTACTTCTGACTCCGGATGGGGAAGAAATTACGGCGACTGGAACGTTGATCAGAAGAAGTTCCCCGGTGGTTTGAAACCAACATTCGATTATATAAAATCACTTGGTATGAAACCCGGCCTCTGGATGAGCATCGGGTCAGCTACTTCTGATGCAAAAGTTTATAAGGATCATCCGGAATGGTTTGTAAAGAGTGCGGACAACCAGCCCGGGAACCTGCATCAGGGATCGGCAAATAAGGATTTCGTCACTTTCTGTTTTGGTACCGGGTGGGTTGATTATATAAAGGAGAAGCTTTTGTCTTTGGTCAGGGATCATGGACTGGCATATGCCAAGCTCGATTTTGCCGTAGTTACAAGCGCTTATGTAAATGATGATGCCATCTCAGGCTGTTATGCAACCGATCATCCCTTCCACAAAGATCACCAGGAATCTTTTATTGTGATTTATGAGAGATTATTTAAGTTTTTTGACGAAGTACACGCGAAAGCTCCGGACCTGTTCATTGACTGCACCTTTGAAACAGCCGGCAAACTCCAGCTTATGGATTATGCAATTGCCCAGCATGCCGAAGGTAACTGGCTGTCGAATGTTTACCAATCTTTCCCGACCGGCCCCCTGAGGGTAAGACACCTGGCATGGTGGAGATCACCGGCTGTTCCTGCAAGTTCACTGGTTATCGGTAATCTTCAGATGAATGAAGAAACCTTTGAGTTCAGCCTGAAATCGCTTATCGGAAGTCTGCCGATCGTTCTGGGAGATCCTAGAAAAATCCCTGCTGAAAAGCGAGCGGTAATAAAGAAATGGTCAGAATGGATGCAGGAAATGCAGCTTAAATATGATTATATGTCTTTCAGGAAAGACCTCCCGGGTTTCGGAGAACCTGCAGAGGGCATGTGGGATGGCTGGATGAGACTGAATACCGAAACAAAAGAAGGAGGAATTATCGGTATCTTCCGTCAGGGTGCACCTGATGAAAAACGGACCATTGTGTTAAAAGATATTTTACCTGACAGATTATATTCTGTACGAATAGCACCGGAAGGGAAAGAAATAATATCTTCCGCCGGTAAAGATCTGATGGAAAAAGGCTTTGAAGTGACCCTTGCTGAGAAATACAGTGGAAATATATATGAAGTGGGATTGAAATAATTAAATTCGGGATTACGCTGGTGCTGGAAATTTATTTCTTCCACACTGGCTTGATACCGGAAACGAGCCGCCCGTAGTCTTCGTTGTAATTTTTTACTTTCCCTGTCTTCCCATTCTGCCTGTATAAGCATACTAATATATTCATCAGGTGTTAGCTGCTGTTGATGATTATTTTCCAGGATGGACTGGAACATGCGTTACATGCCGTGGAGCTGCATGTGCCCCATTTTTACAAGTGTTTCTGTGTTCATTTGATTCAGGATTTTAAATATTGATTATTGGATTGCTGATAATATGCTGCTCCCCGGATGTTTTCATGCAAAGGAAGAGTCTGTTGTACAGATAACTCATCCTCCAGGGGTAACCAATCATGTTTACTTTTAATGATGCGTTCAATCATTTTGTAATTGTAAGAATTATAGTAGGCAGCACGTTTACAGGCATTAATCAGGCGTTGACGTCCATTCTTTTTGTCAAAGGAAAGAATGCCTGCACAGCTTCTGTAAGCTTGTTCCGGATAGAATTTGGCTTCCAGTACGCCCTTAATATATGCCTCTACAGCAGGGTCAATAGTTGCAGCCCAACGAATAAACTTTTCAGGGTTCCATTCGGCTATAAATTGATGTTGAGATGGCAGGTGTTCTTTTACCGTTGTATACCCATGCTTTTTATAATCTCTCCGGTAAAAGGCTATTCGCTGATTATTTTGATAAATACTCACGCTGGTTAGCGTATAGGCAATTGTGACTTTATCTCCGATATGGGGATAGGGTACACTGTAATAATGTTTATCTATAGAAAGTTGAAAATGACAGTTTTTCAGCACTGTAGCATAAGCATAATATGTAATCTCATATTTTTCAGAAGGCAAAGCAGATAATGATGAAGGCTCTTCTGATTCAAAACGCATACGACGACTAAAATCACGACTTTGAAGTGGTACCCTTTCGAGTATTATACCTGGTATACTTTTAGATATTATTAAGAGCTGTTATAACCTTTCTCACAATATGGAAATTTATGCGGATTGGCGAGTCTGGTCGCTGGCTGACCTCGATACCCTGACCAACTTATCAAAATAAACGCATCTATTGATTTATGGGCAAAACCATTATAAGACTCCCCATTTAGGAAGAGTTGTAAATATCAGAAAATCAGCCTCGCCTTTTTTAGCGAGACACCATCACTTTTTCAAAGGAACTTATGATAGTAGATAATAGAAAGAGGCAGCCCATATAGAAATCTCGCTTCATCAACGCTCCTGCTGTGAGTTAGTACGGACTATTTCACGGCTGGACCCTAAACTTGTTTAATATGCCAAATGAATACTATTGAAATAGCTTATAAGAAAATGCATCTGATGAATATTTGCTTGAGTTAAAAGAATTGGTCAATACATAAGATGCATTTTTTTCTTTTCTCTCCATCCGGCTTGGTTTTCATACTCAACGAAGTATATCTTCAAATCAGCCTGATTTTCATATTCGACAAAAAATATCTTCTTCTTTGCCTGATTTGTATATTCAGTGAAGAACCACTTCCCATTATTCTCTCTTGCCTGATTTTCGTATTTTACTTTGAATACTTTTAAGTCGGCTTGGTTTTTATATTTGACAACAAAAACTTTTACATCAGCCTGATTAGAATACTCAACGCTGTAAACTTTTTGAGCATTGGTTAAATTACATGTAAGTAACATAAACAATAAACCAAGTAGTCCCTTCATAGTAAAGCATAAATAAATTATACAGCAAATCGTTCACCAATTTTATGAATGCTGATACTGTCTTCGGATGACAACTGAGAAAAAGCAATCCCCTGATTTGTCAGTCTCCATCCGTTTCTATTTTCAAACTCAAAAAGACTTATAACTCCTCTACATCCCTTACAAGTATTCCCTTTCCAAGTAGTATATGCTAATCCTGAAATCAATTCCCTATTACCGATAATAAATTTTGAATTGTCATTAAATAAATTATTTTTTTCATTTTTATTTTGATTTTCATATGATAAATTGAATTTGTGATATTTATTAATAAAGTAAACTAACAGTGTTATTATGGATTCAACGATATAAAAACTTATAAAGTTTCAATTTAAATCAATAGACGGACGGTTTTTTGATAACCGTTTTACAAGGAGAATTGGGGTTTTTCTGGTAAAAATAATGCTGGAATTATTTGGGGGAGGTTTTTTATTATTAGTAAATTTTTACTTTTAAAATTTGTCCCATCCGCCCCAATATCTGCCCCACAACAAAAAAACCCCTTTGATAATCAAGGGGTTTAAGCAGGGTTGAGGTCGGTGGCGGATTCGAACCGCCGTACCCGGTTTTGCAGACCGATGCCTAGCCACTCGGCCAACCGACCATTATTTATACTAAATATACAATGATTTTTTTAAAGAATTACAAAGATAAAAATTTTATTTTTATTAAACATCCGTTTTCATTGGCAAAGTACTATGATATTCTGAAAAATGAAATTTAAACTATAAAAATCCGTAACTTTTGAAGCTTAATTTTTCGAATTTATTTTTTTTGTTATTTAGCATTATAATTAATAACAAACCATGTTTCAATTCAATAATACGGAAATAGCTTTCGGAATGAAAAGCAATTACGAGCTGAAAAAAGCGTATTGGCTGTTTAAATTAATTTCAAATGAAGTACTTGTAAAAACCGGTAAGTATATACTTACATTTTTGAATAAGCCGGGATTGCCTCTGGGATGGATTGTTAAACCATTTGTTTATAAACAATTCTGTGGAGGCGAAAAGCTGGAAGATTGTATTCCGGTAATTGATAAGCTTTCACACTATAATGTAAAAGCAGTACTCGATTATTCGGTCGAAGGGAAAGAAAGTGATAAAGAAATTGAAAAAGCATTGCAGGAAACTTTGAAATCCATTGAATTTGCTGCTTCTAATCCCAATCTTCCTTTTGCTGTTTTCAAGCCCACTGCTTTTGCACAAAAAAAAGCCCTTGAAGAACTAAGTTGCTCCCTGTCTCCTTCACCGGAAGCGATAGCTGAAGGTGAAAAGTTTAAAAAGAGGGTTTATTTGCTGTGTGAAAAAGCTTATTCATTGGATATCCCCATAATGATAGATGCAGAAGACAGTTTTTACCAAAATTTTATTGATAAAATTGTATGGGAAATGAAGACACTTTTTAATCATGAAAAGGCTATTGTTTATAATACTTTTCAATTTTATAGACGGGACAGGCTTGATATCCTGAAGGAAGACTTGAAAAAATCAATTGAAGCAAATATATATATGGGAATTAAATTCGTTCGTGGTGCTTATATGGAAAGAGAAAGGGAAAGAGCACGAAAAATGAAATATCAGGATCCCATCCAGGCTGATAAAGAAAGTACTGACAGAGATTTTAATAATGCTTTACGTTTTTCGGTTGAAAACATAAACAGAATATCTGTTTTTAACGGTTCACATAACGAATTTAGTTGCGCCTATCTTGTTGATCTGATGCGTATATATAAAATTGCCCCTGATGACAGGAGAATATGGTTTTCGCAGCTTTACGGGATGAGTGACCATATAAGTTTTAACCTGGCAAAACAAGGATTTAATGTGGCAAAATATCTTCCTTATGGCCCTGTAAAGCATGTTCTCCCCTACCTGATAAGAAGGACAGAAGAAAACACTTCAGTAGCAGGCCAAACCGGAAGAGAATTAAGTCTGATTTTGAGTGAACTAAAACGCAGAAAAAATGAAAATGTCAATACCCGTTAAATTCCAGAATAAACGTAATACGACATCTGTATGGCTAAATAAATTTATTATTACATTTATCTTTACCTTACTTATAATTTTTACCGGATTTACAAAAGTTTTTGATGGACCTGTATTAGGGATCAGCCGGGTATACTGGGTTGTTATAATTATAGGGTCCTGGCTGGTCATTACATCACTCCTGAATATGCGAAAGGCCTGTTATATCTACTTTGAGGACGCAGGAAACAGCTTAATTTTCAGATATTATCCGCTTAAAATTATCAATAGAAAAAAAAATGCAATAGAAATCCCTAAAAAAGATTTTGTTCAATTTAAAACCGAAAAGTTTTTTTTTGGAAAATATGAAAAGTTAATCCTTTATCAGCGTTTCAAAAAGGGTGTGGCAAAATATCCGGCAATAAGCTTATCAGCAGTCAATAAAAATGACATCGCAAAAATTAAAACCTTATTATCTGAATATTTAAAACAAGGTCATTGATTTTTATTAATTTTGGCGGCTGAATTTTGGCTGAGATATTTTCATGCAAAAGATTTTGTAATATTCCAGATTTATGCGCTTTCTATATAAAATTGGTATTCGGGTTTACTTTATATTAGTAATTATTGCCTCACCATTTAACATAAAGGCGCGCAGATGGGTCCGCGGCAGACAGGGAATGTGGAGAAAATTAAAAAGTTTCATTAAAACAGGAGATAAAGTTATCTGGTTTCACTGCGCATCACTGGGTGAATTTGAACAAGGGCGGCCACTTATTGAAGAAATAAAGAACAGAAAACCAGAGTATAAAATATTACTTACCTTTTTCTCACCATCAGGTTATGAGTTGCGGAAAAATTATTATGGGGCTGATTGTATTACATATATGCCCCTGGATACAAGATTTAATGCATGGAGGTTCATGCGCCTGATAAAACCTGAACTAATATTTTTTATAAAATATGAATTCTGGTATTATTTCCTTAGAACAGCATTTAAAAAAAATATCCCTGTTTATCTGATATCAGCAAAATTCCGGCGTGATCAGGTTTTTTTCAAATGGTACGGGAAGTGGTACAGAAATGTACTTTATTTTTTTGAGCATATATTTATTCAGGATGAAGGTTCAAGAAGACTTTTAAAATTACTTGGTATTGAAAATGTCACTATTGCCGGTGATACCCGCTTCGATCGTGTTTATCAGTTATCCCGGAGAGCAGTGGATTATCCTTATATTAAATATTTTAAAGGAGATACGAAAATTATTGTTGCCGGAAGTACCTGGGAAAAAGACGAGCAGTTTCTTATCCGTTATATTAATGATTCTTGTCATGAGGTAAAATTTATTATCGCCCCTCATGAAATTTCTGAAAAGAAAGTAATTCAAATAATCGAAAAAATAGTACATCCTGTCGTCCGTTATACTGACAGTGAAAAAAACTCCTATCCTGCAGCAA
>CAZLXM010000049.1:0-26984 GCA_964563105.1 uncultured Bacteroidaceae bacterium | reverse complement strand
AGTTACTTTTATTTTTTCTGAAAAGTTATTTCGCATTAATAATCCTGCTTTTATTTGCAATTATCTTTTGGTATATCCCTGAATCCCTGTTAAATAAGAACCTGTCAAAACCTTTCTTCGGGACATCAAACAATAATCATTAAGTTTATAAAACAATTAATAATTTTTATCTGCACAACTTTCAGGTATTCCAGATTATAATTATATGATTTAAGATAATTATTTAAGGTAAATGAAACTTATGGGGGCTAATTGATATTTAGCAAAGCTTATTAGGATCAAATCGATAATTATTATTATTTTTTAGGTTTTTAGTGCCTTTTTATTTCTAAAACTTCGTGATATATCATATTGATTTTATTAAAAACAACATCAGAACTAAAATATTTCTCAAGCAACTCTCTGCCCCTTTGTCCCATTCCCTTTCTTTTGTCAGAATCTGCAATTAAGTTTTCAATTGCATCTTTCAGCTCCCTGACATTTCCGGATTTTACAATAAGACCATTAAAATCATTTTGTACTGCATCCCGGGCACCGGGAACATTTGTTGTAATAACAGCTAATTCCATTGCCATTGCTTCCAGTATTGACCTTGAAAAACCTTCCCTGTAAGTTGGTAATACAAAAATATCACTGATAAATAATAATTCTTTTACATCCTCTCTTTTCCCAAGAAAAAAAATATTGCTAAAATCTTTCAAATTGTTAATCTCCGATCTGCTAATATAAGACGGGTTACCATTATCAATCCAGCCAATAATAATAAATATGGCCTTAGAATTTATTTTTGTAATAGATTTGGCTGCTTCTATAAATTCCCTTATCCCTTTTTCCAGCAATAATCTGCCAACAAAACTTATTACAATATTTTCAGTTTTAATTGATAATGAGTTGATTAGTTCTTTAATAATATCATTATTAACATTTATTCTGCTAAAAAACTTGATGTCAATTCCACTCCCTTCAATAAGAGAAATCTTTCCCGAAATTCCCGCTAATTTTGATAATATTGCCTTATCATCATTATTTTGGCAAATTATCCGGTCAGAAAAAATTAAAAGAGACTGATATAAGGTTAGAATAATAAAGCGATAAAAAAGAGCTTTGATTGAATTATTTGAAAATGAATAACCCAGACCTGTAATATGATTTATTACTTTAATATTTTTATTCGTTCCAAATGATATATTACAAAAAACATTAGGCTGGAGGCGGAAAGAATGAACGATATCGAATTTATATTCGCGATTCAGCTTTTTTAATTGTTTTATAGTTTTAATCAGGGCAGGGAAGTCCAGACTGTTTCTTGCAAATGAATAGTTAAGAGTTTTTAAACCGCTTTCTTTTATTTTTTGCGTAAAGCTGTCTTCGGGAACTATTGCGAAAACCTCATAACCTGAGTCCATTAAATATTTCGCAAGGGGAACACGATAATTATAAAAATCTGAACCACAATTATCTATCAAAGCAATTCTTTTCATTATTTATAATTATGTTATTTAATTTTTTTGTTTTACATTTTTCATTCAAATTAAGTAACATTTTTTATACCAAATTTCCAATGCCAATAATCTCCATAACATTTTCGCCCGTTTTTCGGGAGCTACTTTTACCTTAAAATTTTTTAACTGTTCAATGAAAGACTTTTGAATAAAATTTTCACTAAAAGTATCCCCTGAAAGATAATCGAATATGATTTCTTTTAATTCATTTTCAATCCATGCACGCAAAGGGACCTCGAATCCTCTTTTTGGCTGATTAATAATGTTTACCGGAAGATATTTTTTTGCCAGCTCCCTTAAAATATACTTTGTGGTGATTCCTTTTATTTTATATCCGTCAGCTATTGTCGGGGCAAATTCCAATAATTCATTATTAAAAAACGGAGTTCTAAGTTCAAGGGAATTAGCCATGCTTGCAATATCCATTTTAACCAGAAGATCGTTTGTAAGAATAAAATTAAAATCGAGGCACATGATCTTTTGCAATCCGCTTAAATTTTTCAAATTTAAATGATCCAGATATTTATGCATCTCATAAAACATATCATCCTGAGAAATAAAATGTTTGGTATATCCCTCAAAAGTATCAACGGTAGCGGAAAGATATGCATTTACAGGATCTTTACGTGATAAATCAATAAGTCTGTATATATAATTATATGTTTTCTGTTTATTATTTGGGAAAGGCAATAAAATTGATATACTTTGTGAAATATTTCTGATCAATGCCGGACTTTTAAAAAAGTCATAAGAAGAAAAAGGCACATAACGCCTGTAACCTCCAAACAATTCATCAGCACCGTCTCCATTTAGAATAACAGACAGATATTTTTTTGCTTCCCTGCTGACATAATATGAAGGTACAGCAGAACTATCACCAAAAGGTTCACCATAATTGGCTAATATTTTTTCAAGCTGATTTTGCAAATCGCTAAAAGAAATCTCGATATTTTTATGAATAGTATTATATTTTTTTGAAATCAATTCAGCTCCCGATGATTCATCAAATTGCCCCTTAAAAGTTATTGTAAAGGTTTTTAAGTTATTATTATATTTGCTTGCAATTGATGTGATTAAACCACTGTCTATACCTCCGCTAAGGAATACACCTGCCTCGCTTTCTGAAGTTTTAAGCCTGTCTGATATGCTTTTATGAAGGATATCATCTGTTTTTTCAATTATCCCGGGAAAAGAAAGTGTAGTTTTCAATTCGTAAAAATCATCGATTTTCCACCATCTTTTTTGAACTGACAGCAATGTTTTTATATTAATATCAAAATAACTGCCGGCAGGTATTTCCAGGATATTTTTATAGGGTGTACGTGAATTAATAAAGCTATATCTAAGATACTCATAAATGTTTTGATAGTCAATTTGAACATTTATTATACTTTTTAAAGCATTAAGTTCACTGCAAAAAATGAAGTATCCATTTTCTTTTGAAATATAAAGGGGTTTTTCTCCAGCACGATCACGGACAAGCAACAAACTGTATGTATCCTTATTGAAAAGCGCAAAAGCGAACATTCCGTCCAGGAGGGAAAGGCTCTCCAAACCAAATCTGTCATAAAGATGTAAAAAGGTTTCAACGTCGGAGTTAGTCCGACAATTTAATTTGTACCGTTTTCTAAGATCAAAATGATTATATATTTTCCCGTTAAAGATTAAAGTATAAGCTTTATAGTGAAAAGGCTGTTTACCCTCTTCAATATCCTGTATACATAACCTTCTGTGAAACAAATAGAGATTCTCAAAATAAAATTCCCCCTGATCATCAGGTCCCCGGTGATTTAACAGCTTCCCTGCACTTTGAAATTTATTGATATCTATATTTATCCCTCCTAAAATACCACTCATATTATTTAGTTATTGAAGTAATAATATCAATATACTTTGGATATGTTTTTTCGAGTGAATATTTCTCTTTCACAATTTTCATTCCTTCTTTTCCCATTTGTTCACATAGTTCCCTGTCATTATATAATTTTAAAATACAATTATACCAGTCATTTTCAGTAGCAGCCAAAAATCCGTTTTTTCCATGGATTACAATATCATTATTTATACCTACAGGACTGGCAATCACAGGAATTCCGCAAGCCATATACTGTATTAGTTTAAGGCCGCATTTTCCCAGGGACCACGGGTTATTTTGGAGTGGCATTATGCCGACATTAAAACTTTTAATTTCTTTAATTTCAGTTTTTTCATTCCAAACAACTAACTCAGGGCTTAGATCTTTAATATAGTTTTTTAAATTTTCATTAAAACCTATTAATTTAAAACTAAAGATTTCTTTATCCAATTTTCGAAATACTCCGCTCAAAGTTAAAAGATATTCACCGGATGTAGGTGAACCAATCCATCCAACAATAAATTTGTCCTGTTTTTTGTCAGGCCCGATACTGATATATTTAGAATAATCAACCACTGTGGGTATTATCTGTACATTATCATTCCTCTCTGATGCATAAGCAAATAAATATGGATTACCCGCAATAACAGCACTTGCATTTTTAATCACTTTGCTGATTTTATTTTTCAATAATAACCTGATAAAATATTTCCGGTTCAAATCATAGTTGTGAAATATAGCATCATCATAATCTACAATATATTTGTTTCCGGAAATTTTAAGAATAAATTCAAAAATAGGAGGGAAATAGGGGAATAATTCATATTCAATAATTATAAGATCATATCTGAAAATGAATAGAAGTTTGGTAAATCTCCTGATAAAAGCTTTAACAAGAGTAAGCAATCCATATGAGCCTTTTTTGTAAAGCCTGTTCAGATCAGCATTTGTGAAAAGGATATTTATGTCAACGTGGAAACCAGAGTTTTCAATATAGGGAATATATTGGAAAATCCTGTATCGGGAACTAGCTCCTTTAGTCCCATATTTTGCAAAAAATAGTATTTTTATTTTTTTACTAATAACCATCTATAATATAGGTAATAAGCATGAATCGTCTGAGGTATTTCTTTAAAGTTTAATTTTATTATTAATGATAAAAGCCTCACAAATGGTTCAACTAAAACAGATATTAAGATAATCAAAGAAAGAGAAAACTCTTCATTATATTTTTTACAATACTTAATCCTGCTTTGATTACTGTAGAACAAACGCTTAGCTAAAATATTTGCAGTTGTTCCTCCACCTTCATGAATTATTGAAATTTCCGAATTATAGTAGATTTTTCCACCGCTTTTTTTTATTCGTTTTGACAGATCGAGGTCTTCATAGTACATAAAAAACCTTTCATCAAAAAATCCGGTAATTTCCAGTCTGGACAATCTTATCAACATAAAAGCCCCTATCACCTGATCTACGAACCTGGATTCCTTATGATCCAGGTCAGTCATTATTGTTGCAGGTTTAAACAATCGCGGAAATAATTTTGATAAACCTGTCATATCATAAATAAAGTTCCGGGTTTTGGGAAACCTTGAACATGATTTAGCAATATTTCCATTTAAATTTAGATTTTTTATCCCCAAAACGTCAATATCTTTATTTTTGTCCATAAATTCAATGCATTTTCGTAAAGTATCAGGCATAAGGATAACATCAGGATTTAGCATCAGAACGTATTCAGAAAAAGTTTCCTTCAAAGCAATATTACAGGCTTTTCCAAAACCATAATTTTTATTGTTTTTTATAATTTTTACAAGTGGTGAAATATTTTCAATAAGCTGCAAAGATCCGTCGGAAGACATATTATCCACAACAATGATTTCTATATTGTTATCATCATAATCTGATCCTGATACAGACCGGATACAGTTTTCAAGCTTAAATCCCGCATCCCGGTTAACAATGATTATTGATAATTTTTTCATCCACTCTTGAAAATGAAATTAAACGGGACATCTGCCCGAAAAACTGACCGGAATAATTATAATAAAAAATTCCGGTTTTAAGTTATTGAAGAAGCATTTCAATGAATTTAATGCTTTTATATAGAAACTTTTCCGAAGCATATTTTTAGTTTAATTTCTTAGAAATAAGCCAGTAAAAGTTTTTCATAAAACAATACATTAGCCATTATCCCCAAAGCAATTAAAGAAACAACAATTGCACCCTGAATTTCAGTTTTAAAAAAATAGATAAAAAATGGAATTACAATAAATTCAACAATAGTGAATAACTCGCTGAAACGAAATGAAATTGCGGGTATATCAGCAAATATAATCATCAGAAAACTCCCGATAATATAAAATTTTATGAGCAGGACGGCATATTTATTTTTCTCTGCAATTACTTCCCATTTCCATAATAAAATAGCAATAAAAATATATCGCATTAGCTGAATTACATTGAACAAATTTGTTGTTACCCCACTTTCTGCAAGTGCTTTATAAGCCATATACTTTACTGTGATATATTCAATTTTTATTAATTGAATGAAAGATGTCACATTTATATTCAGGAAATAAAGCAAAAATGCAAAAGGTATAATAAAATAAAACATTCCTGATATTCTGTCTTTATTTAAAAAGTAAAAAGGAATTATTATTATGGCTGAATAATGAAATAAAAAAGCAGCTCCGATAAATAAAAGGAATGACTTGGAATTTTTTTCATATATTGAAGGAATACCAAGCAAAATGAACCCTGTAGCAACACCCGCCCTTATCTGGGTCATTTCATGTAACATAAAAAAAAAGGAGAAATAAATCAAGAGGGAGCAAAACCAAAATTCAGTCAACTTTCTGATTGCAAATATTTTTAAACTGACACCCAGAACTGCATAGATAAAAAACAGAAACACTGGATTGTTAAATAGATTATAAACCATTAATGAAATGAGATAGAAAGAAATTTCACCAGGATAATTTCCATCCAGGCAACTTTGATACATACTGTGATAAAGAAGATAATCCTTGTCAATATTATCTCTTAAACCGGCAATCAATACGAGTAATACCAGAAAAAAATATAAAATAATTTCTTTCTGTTTGAATTTAATAAAACAAAAAAAACATATTAAGCTGAATATTAGTAGATAAACCCACATTAACTCATTAACTTATAGAATTACAAAATACTTAAATTATTTGTTTAAGGATCTTTCGGAATATTCTTAAAACCTTTTTCGGAAAAACAGCTATGATTAGTAATAAACAATAGCAAATATCAGTATTATCTTTTATTTGTTCTTTATATTTAGTCAATATCTGCCAATTATAATATCCATCAGCACGATAGCTTAAAAAGCTAATTAATGTAAAGAGGCCGGTTTTTCGGACATGTAATTTAATTGTATATTTTTTATTACTTTCCTTATATTCTCCGGGTAAATTAGTTATAAAATAATCCCAGTCAGATAAAAAAACACTAAAAATATTTGGTTTCCAATAGCTTTTTTTGCGGTTATTACTATAAACCAGATCGTCGTTAATCCAATAAAGTTGTTTATTTCCATTAGCAAACTGATTAAGGATAATTGCAGTTTGAGGAAAATTCCGGCATTTAATTAAATCCAGTGTATTAATAAATTTTAGGGCCTTTTTTGAATATATTGTTACCCCGGTTAAAGTTATATGCCATCCTAATTGAGCCAGCAACTCATTGCAATCGGAAAATATCTGTTCCTTCAAATTTACTCTGCCGCCAGTATTTACAGAAATGAAATCATAATCTCCCCCGTTTATTATCTGAAGGACACGGATGATTCCATTGTGATCAATAATCAGAGAATCTCCGAGATACCAGACATAATCCTCAACCGGAAGCCCAAGTGTTTTAATACAATTTTTATCATGACCTAAAGAAGGAATATTTTTGGAATAATGAATATTGGTATATTTTTCCCTTAACTCCTTAACCAATAATTCTGTATCATCATTATCACTATCATCTGAAATATAAACCGGAATAGAAAAACGCCTGATTTCATCCATCATGAAATAGATATTCTCCCGTAAAATAGAAACACGATTATAGGTTGGGATTGCTATCGCTAATTTTGTATTATATCTCATTTTTAAACACAGCTTTTATGTATGAGAATATACTTTCCTCAAGAGGGCCGGGATTATAATTTATCAATGATTTCAATTTTGTTATATCCAGGACCATGGTATCAACATCCACCTTTCTTTTTCTGCTGAAATGCACCTTTGCCTTTCTGCCTAATATATTTTCTATTATCCTGAGAACTTCCAACAAGTTATATCCTTTACCACTTCCTGCATTAACAATCTCATTGCAAATATCGAGATTCAGCAATTCATATAATATATCCACTATTGACTGCACTTCAATAAAATCCCGTACCGCTTCGCCATTTCCCCAAATTTCAATGATTTCATCACGTAAAATTTTATTAATTGCCGCTGTTATGAAACCCTGGTCATGACGGAAGGGCTGATATTTACCAAATGCATTGGAGGGCCTTAATATCAGATATTTTAAACCCCTGGTCCTGTTTTTGAATTGAATATATTGTTCACATATAAGTTTGGAATATCCGTAATAATTAATTGGATTAAGAGCATGATTTTCCTGAAGGGGCAGATCTGATCCCCCATAAATAGTTCCGCCGGAAGAAAAGAAAACAAACTTTACTTTTAATTCGCTAATTAAATCGAGTAATTCATAAGTCGGTATTACAACGTTTTGCAGTTCCTGATAGTAATCGTCAATCGTGCTTGAAGGTATCATTGATGAAGCCAGATGAACTATTGTATCCACTTTTCGATTTATAATAATTTTTTTTAGTAACTCTGTATTCTTTAGTTCTCCTTCAACAATGTCCAGTTCCCGGAAATTTAAAATACCGCTCAGGTCATCTGTTTTCCGGTTTAGTAATGTTATATTATAACCGCAGGGAAGAAATTTTTCAATTATATTCTTCCCGATAAAACCATTCCCTCCAATTAGTAAAATATTCTTCATCTTTTAATTCCACGAAAAATTAGCAAATCATTATTTGAAGTATAATAAAACAGATTTAAAGTAATATATATTTCTGTTATCAGTACAGAAACAGCCGCTCCAATATGCTGATAAAGCGGAATCAATATAAATGTAAGAATTATATTAAGTATGCCTGCAGATATAATAATCCTGCTATATGATCTTTTTCTGTTAAAAACCAGCATGGTTAGTGTTCCGGTAACAGTGTCCAGAGCAACCAGGAAAGGGATAACTGCCAGAATTTTTGTTATTGTCACAGAATGAATACTGGCGAAGCCAAAAACAATTGAAATTATTTCTTTTGCAAATATGAATAATATCAAAGACAGGATAAAAAAGGGTATTGCAGTAAGAATCAGAAGCTTATTAAGAAAAGCAAGGGCCTTTTCTTTGGAAATACTTGCCTGGTTACTGATATAGGGATACAATGTCTGAGATACAGGGCTAAAAAGTCCTTTAAATGCATTTATCAATTTATCCACCACAGAATAATAACCCACAATTGTGTTATTCGTAAAAATTCCCAAAAGCAGGATAGTTGTCATGGTATATAAACTAACGGCTATATTTGAAAGAAATATGTGCCATCCTTCCTTTAAATAATATATAATTTTATTGAAAGGCTGAATTTTAAAATTAATGCCAAAATCCCTGCTGATTAAAATCAAAGACCAGATTCCAACAACCAAAAATCCTGTCGAGGTAAACAAAGGAACTAAAAAGTAATGCTCCTGTTTCCTTACAAATATAAAAACGGCGATAGTAAAAATGGATTTGGCAAGAATATTTAAGTATGTAATATATTTCATTCTTTCCATTCCCTGAAAAAACCAGACAGGGAAAAGTGCATAACCCGGTACAATAGTGAATGTTAAAAAGTATATTGTTCTGTTATTTGAAAATCTTTGAAAACTAAAAATCAGGACTGTCAGGATTATAAGGCTAACTATCATCAATAACATCTTTATAATCAAAACAGAACTGAATATTTCCCTGATAATAATTTTATTGTTCCGGTAAATAGAAATTTCCCTTGTGGCAGTTATATTAAATCCATAATCAGTGATTATCTGAAAATACATAATTACTGCCATGGCAAATGAAAGCAGGCCATAATATTCCACACCTAAAACCCTTACCAGATAAGGAAGAGTGATTAACGGCAGCATATAATTTATGCCTTGTAATACAGATAATGAAAAAAAATTGGATATGAGCCTTTTTTTTTCTTCTGAATTAGTTAATCTTTTAATTATATCTGATGGAATAAACTTCTGAATAGTAATATTTATTTTGATTATTTTATTTCCTCATTAAAATGAGTATTATACATATTCCTGAAGAAGATTATTCCCATTCCCGCCACAGCTCCGATAAAAATCATAACGGTAATAATCAGCATTCGTTTGGGTTTGCTTTTTTTGTTCATCACCTGAACAGGATTAAGCACTTTGAAAACCGGTGTTTCTTCCTGTACTTTTATTTTTGCCTGTTCCAATTGTTGTGAAAGGCTGTTGTAAACATTAAACTTGAGATTATATCTGGCCTGTAAACGCTCTTCCTCACTTTTCACAGAAGCAGAAATTATATTTTTATTTTCATCACGGTATAATGCAAGTTCTTTCTGGGCTTTACGAAAATCATTTTCTGCATTATTATTCAATTCATTAACAAAATCAAGATTTTTCCTCACTTTTTCGAGGCGATAAACAGATATATATTCAGTAAGATAATTATAAGCTTTATCAGCTATAAGAGCTGCCAGTACAGCATCAGGGAATTCAGATTTAATGGAAATAATCCCGGTCTTCTGATCTACATTTGACTTTATTCTTTTATTCAATTCTTTGATAATAATTTCCTCTTCAAAAGTCAATTTAAATAATTTATCGTCTTCAATTTTCTGAAATGGAATGGTTCCCTTTTTTTTCTTTAAAAAGAGACTGATTGAAGCGGGCAAACCTATTGTATATTTTTCAATGTACTCAATTATTGACTTTTTTCTCAGCTCATTTAAATAACAAAAAACTGTAGTAACGGTATCCAAAGTCGGAACTTCTACCTCTGTGTACAACAATTGATAAAGAAATGGCAGACTACTAACTACCTCAGGATATAGTTTAGGGCTAATGGCATCTATTCCCGAAAGACCACCTAAACCGGAAATATCAATTCCAACAAGGCTGCTTAAACCTCCTAATTGCCGGATCATGTTAGAGGCTCCGCCATCTCTGGATTGTATTTCAGGTAATAGTGTCACCTCAGATTTGTATTCTTTTGTACTCCCAAAAGAAATAAACAAACCTGTTGCAAAAAATATAAATGTAATCTTAATAATGTATGAGCGATGCAGCCAAAATAAGCGAAACAATTCAAATAAGTCAATCTGATTATCTTTATTTTTATTCAGAGAATCCCGGAAGTCCATAATAAATAATTAATTTATTTTAAAACAGCATTTATCAGGGTAACCAATACCAGTGATAAAGAAGCTGTTGCAGTGAAAACACTTATTGATTCAGCCGGGGACAATTTCCTTTTTTCATCCTTAAAGGGGACATAAATTTCTGATCCGGGTTCAACCTTAGGATAATGGTTCACAAACATGAATTTTTTTGTTTTAAAAACATTCCCGTTTGGATAAATAATATAGGAATTATTTTTTTTTGCATTATCTGCAAAACCGCCAGCCTGAGATATATATTTTGTAAAATGGTAATTTTCATTGTAACGTACAGTTGTTGAATATAGTACTGCTCCCTGCAAATTTACGGTCTGCAATTCGCGGGGAATTATAAGTGAATCTCCTTCCTGAATAAAAATATCATATTTTGATCCGGGATTGTTAAGTATTTTCTGGAGATCAATCCCGATGGTATTAAATGTTTTTCTTTCCTTTTCCAAAATGATAGTGTCTCCGGACAGATAAGCCAGATCTGTAATTACATTCTTTTTAGAAAGCTCAAAATCAGTTAATTCCCTTACCAGCCTGGCTCCGGATGGATATGCAAAAGGTGTCAATCCGCCGGCTCTTTGAATAACAGACGAAATCCTTTCATTTTTATCAAATAAAGTATATGCCCCCGGGAAATGCACTTCACCCTTAATAGTCATAATTTTTTGTGTATGATATGCGGGTGATTTTCTAATAAAAACCATATCAAAAGGCTGAAGAATAAAAGATGTTACTTCAGGGGAGAATTTTAATCCATTTTGAATTGAAAACTGAAAAATGTCAGCAATTTTACCGGAAGATTGAAGTGTATTAGAATTTTTTATTCTTCTTGCAATTTCTATTTTTGACTCTGATGCAGATTCTAAAAGCCCCCCGGCTTGTATTATCAGATCTTCAATGCTCATATTTATTATGAAAGGATATTTTCCCGGCTTACGAACTTCTCCCGTTATTTCTACCATTAATTCTTCTCTTAGATCAAAAATTGAGGGGATCAGGATAAGATCTTCCTTTTTAAGAATATATGGAGATGTATCACTCTCAATATCATCTTTGCTAAATGGAATTACTTCTATAGTCAGGTCATCTTTAAGACGATAGATCAGTCCTCTGTCGGGAAAAGCATCTTCTCTTAACCCGTCAGCTTTATTGATCAAATCCTTTAAAATCATCCCCGGATTTAATTCATATATTCCCGGCCGAAATACGGCACCCGTTATTTCTACTCTGTTCTCATATTTATTTAATACAGAATCAACAATTAAAAGGTCTCCATTTATAAGATTTAAATTAGCGTAATCATTTTTATTTATATCAAGTATCTTGTTTTCACGATCTGTTTTTCTGATTATCTTAATATTACCAGTGTATGCCTTTCCGGTGAACCCGCCACTAAAGCGGACAAGGTCGGTTATAGTTTCTTCCAAATTCAGATCATATAATCCTGGGCGTTTTACTTCCCCCTGAATTTCAACACGGCTTATATAAGGCTCAATGAAAATAACATCTTGATCCTGAAGCCTTATATTCCCGTCCAGAATTCCTTTCATTAAAAACTGATAAAAATCAATCTGAGCAATAACTTTATTATTACGAATTATTTTTATGTTTCGTAAAGAGCCGTTAATTGTAGGACCGCCGGCAGAGTATATTGCATGAAACACTGTGGATAAAGAAGGAATGGTATATGTTCCCGGAACAAAAATTTCTCCGGCCAGATTTATCTGAATACTCCTGACATTACCAAGACTTAGATTCATGAATGAATTGGGGGTCTTTCCTGAAAGTCCGGAATAAATTTTTGTCAGTTCTTTTTTCAACTTAATAGTGGCTTCATCCATGGTAAGCCCAGTCAGAAATACAGGCCCAATTCCGGGGATAAATATCGTTCCTTCCGGACTGATTTCCCTTATATAAGTCATTTCTGAAGCTCCCCAAATATCAATGATCAGTTCGTCCCCCTGGCCAAGATTGTAATCAACCGGAGTTGGAATATTCAATGCAGGCTGAAATAGTATTTTTTTGTTACGGAACAAATTCATCCCGAATATTTTATTTTCAGGGAGTGAATCTGCTTTAAGATTTTCGATCAGGTTCTCAAAATATACAGGAAGTTCGGGAATATCTTCTGATTGAAGCCTTTCATAAGACCTTTTATTAATAATCACAGAATCCCCTCCTGCAGGATAGCTGCTTAATTTCTTTCTTTCTCTTTCAGGTGTTGAGTTTATACCGCGACTTGACCTGATATCGGATATCCTTTTCCTCAATTCATTTATCTGAAGAGGTTGCATTCCCCGTTGCAATGCCATCCGTTCAAGTTCATCCTCACTAATTCCGGTTTTTTCCAAACGAATAATTAATTCTTTTATTTGATTATCTGTGAGGCTCCCAATATCAAATGTATTTATATCAGGAATCAAATTTGGCCACTGGGCATGGCTATATGTTAAAGTGGTCAACAATAGTAAAAGGGTGACTGACCATACCTTTTTCATCATAGTTAGCTTTATAAATAGAACTCTCAAAATAAGAGAAATAAAAGTAATTTGAATTTACGTATTTTATTTTTCTACAAAACTACCACTTTTTCCAGTAATTGATTTATTAATGACTATAATAAGTCTGCGCTTATGATAGTAATACGCTGATTTATTTTTAAATCTCTAATTTAACCAGATAACCACTATGTTTCCTGATATTTAGAACATCCCCCGAACCGAAAATCAGATATTGGCCCTTGATGCCGCTAAGTATTCCTTCTACAAAATCAACAGAATCAAAATTAATACTTCTAACCTTCATTGGATAATTATGCACAGGATAAGAAATTTTTGTGATCTCTCCTTCTTCATATGCATATTTACGGAAATCAGGATGTAAATATTTGAATGCTTTTTCCTTCTCTTCTAAAAGATTAAAATTTTCATGATTTTTATTTGTTAACATATTCCGCCAGTTAGTTTTGTCGGAAAAAATATTTTTTAAAGCTACCTCAATAGTACCAGCAATATAGCGATTCTCAGTTTTTGCAATCTGTAATGCTTCTGTTGCACCCTGGTCAATCCATCTCGCAGGTATCTGCGTATGACGTGTAACCCCTACTTTGATACCCCCGGTTACTGAGAGATAAACAAAGTGATCAATCAGACAATGGTCTTTAGCATAATTTATATCCCTTGCAATTCCTTCATGTGCGCGGCATAATTCCGGCCGCAAAACACATTCTTCTGTTTCCGGGGCACTTATAAAACATGGATAACAAAATCCCTGGGCAAAAGAAGTCTTTGTTAAGCGACCACACTTAATGCAATTTATTTTATGTAAATAAGTGATCCTTATTTTTTTCCCGATATATTCATTCATATTTAATTTATCATCAGGCAAAACAAGATAATACTGTACAATAACATTATTATCAATGACCGGGAGCATTTTTTTAAGGTTTACCGTGATCATGGCCCTAATAATAACTTTGATAAAACTGAAGCCCTTAATATACTTAATATAATTATTTTATAGAATATTTTATTGTTAAAATACTCGTATTGCTTATTGAAAAGTAAAACTCATGATGTTTTTAAAAATCAAAAAAGAACTTTAAACCTTTGATCATATAATTTTTTTTTAAAAAAATATACTATGTATTGCATAGTACTAATATTTTTATATATCTTTGCATAAACATGATGAGCAATTTTCATAATAGTAAAAATTGACAACAATGAGAACTCAAAAGCTATTTGGACAAAGAACATTAAAAACATTAAGATATGAATATTGATAACGCAAAAGCCCAAATGAGAAAAGGGATATTAGAATATTGTATTCTTCTGATCCTTAATAAAAAAGATGCTTATGCCACGGATATAATCAATGAATTAAAAAATTTCCATTTAATTATAGTTGAGGGTACACTTTATCCTCTTCTTAACCGGCTGAAAAATGCAGGTTTATTGGTTTATCGCTGGGAAGAATCTTCTCAGGGCCCTCCACGCAAATATTATACTATTACAGAGTCTGGCAGGATATATTTGAAGATGCTGGATAATTCCTGGCATGAGCTGATTAATTCCATTGAATCAATTAAAAAATCAAAAATCTAAATATTTATAGCGATGAAAAAAGCATTCAAAATAAATTTAAGCGGTCAAATTTTCCACATTGATGAAGACGCTTATGAAAAATTGAAAAATTATCTGGATACGCTGGGCAGTCACTTTTCCGATACACTGGAAAGCAGGGAAATAATTTCTGATATTGAAAGCAGGATAGCTGAGCTCTTTAGTGAAAGGATGAAATATGGCGATCAGATAATAAGCATAAAAGATGTGTATGAAATTATTGATATAATGGGAAAGCCCGAGGAAATAGCAAGTGAAGAGGATGACGGAGAAAAAAGAAGATCAGAAAGAAAGCAATCCAGGAGGTTATTCCGGGATCCTGATAATAATGTATTTGGTGGCGTGTGTGCAGGTCTTAGTTTATATTTTAATATTGACACACTGATTATCCGCATTTTATTTATTGTATTGGTACTTGTTGGCTGGGGTTTACCAATTATACTATATTTAATATTTTGGATTGCAGTGCCTAAGGCAAAAACGGCTGCCGAAAAACTGGAAATGCGGGGAGAAAAAGTTAATGTATCAAATATCGAAAAAACAATTAAAGAAGAATATGACTCAATAAAAGGGAATCTGAAAAAAGTACGTAAATCAGAGACTTTGCAAAGAGCAGAAAATTTCTTTAATAAGCTGTTAAAAGTTGCAGGTATTATTTTTATTGCATTTATAAAAATTATTCTGGTAATAATTGCATCTGCATTTATTATTACCGGGATTGCACTTATTATTTGGCTAATTGCTACTTTTTTCCACGGGAGGGCTGTTATTGGATTAAATTTTCTTAATGATACTGATTTTAATACATTATTTCCTTTTATTTGCAGCTCTAATATCCAGGTAATTGTTATATGTTTTTTAATCCTTTTATTTATACCCTTATTAGCAATAATTTATGGCTTATTTAAAATGATTTTCAAATTTCGCACAAAGAACAGGCTTTTAGGTTTATCTGCAATTATTTTATGGCTAATAGCACTTATTACAGCAATTTCAATAATAGCATTTGAATTCATCAATTTAAGTACAGCTCACTCTGTAAGTCAGCTTTCAGGTCAGGATAAACTGCCATCACACAGTATTAGTGTAAAAATGGACAATATTCAGGATTATCCTGGTCACCAAAGCAATATTTTTAAGTACCCCCATACAGAATATTATATATATAATTGATGAAACAAGATTAGTTCATCCAATAAGTATAATTGAATGGATGAAATCCGGTAATAAAGATATTGATATTATTATAACCCTTATTAGCAAAAATAATAAGGAGCTTCCCGTTTTTCCTTTATTGCAATTTTCAAAATTATATTTATCTTTGCATCCCCAAATAATTGTCCCGTGGTGTAACTGGCAACACGTCTGATTTTGGTTCAGAAGAGTCTAGGTTCGAGCCCTAGCGGGACAACACATATATATAATAAATGCCTTTAACCACAAATGTTTTAGGCATTTTTTATTTTTATTACTGAAACTTTTTTGAGTTTTAAGATATAGAGTTAAAGTGTTGGTGTCTTAACCTCTCAAATGGCTGGACATAATTTAAAAAACAAATTAGGTCTTATTAAATTTGAGAACTATGGTAACCACAAAAAGAAAATTTACACCTGAAGAACGATTATCTATCTTTCAGGAGGGTGAACGTGAAGGTCTTTGTGAGTTTTGCCAATGTGCCTGACAGTGAAGGGACGGGAGCGTTGGATTAATTCAACTCAAAGCTATATTTATAATCAATAATCCTTTTTTCGTCTTTATTTTCTTTCCATGCTTTTTCTTTATGACTGATTTTAATTATCTCGTTAGTCTTTGTGTTTTTAAACCTTTCTGCGATATTTTCTAATATTTTAAGTTCATTTTCAGTAAATAGCCCTGAATCAAACTCTCTTTTTGAATTAGGTTTAAATTGTTCACCTAAACCTCCATCAGAGAATGTTGTGTAATAAACATCAACATCGTCATTATTAGCCAGATATTCGAAAATGCTATTAAAATTATTAAGAACAGGCCCCATTGTAATGGCTCTATATTGAGCTCCACTAATTGAATAACCCGATTGTTTGTACATTACAAAATCAGCATAAAAAAGCAGTTTGTTTAATTTGGTTTTCCAGGGCTGCAACTTTTCAGTAAAGAAAACGACCATTTCTGTAAACTTCTTCAAATTTGGCATTTTATAACCCGTGAAAGTATTGGGACGGCAGGCTTCAAAAAAATAATTTTCCAATTGCTTTTCGAACTTGGTATTCTTTTGTTCCTCAAGCAATATTTGTATTTTATGCAATAATTTGTCTTTTACCTTTGATTCTATTGTATTACATAAATCTACTAATTTCTTAAACTCATGCGGTTCATCGGCAAGTTGAATTAAACGGGCATTCGATTGACTGGGAACTTCACCGCTTTCATATTGACGGTAACTATTTGTACCAAACCCCAATATTTCAGACATTCTGGATGCCGATATATCATATTTTTCACGTATCGCAATGATTTGTTCAGGGAAAGGTATTGAATACTTTTCCCTGTATTGATTTACCAACTGATTATAATTCAATTGCGCAAATGCATCATCCTCGAATTGTTCTCCGGTTACGTCGCATTTATATGAATGAAACAATACTTTGAATTCGTCCTTACGGAAATTCATGGTACGCCATTCTTTTTGAATGCTCATTTCTTTACCTGTAAATGGACTTTTCATACTCTTAATTTTTATATGGATAGTTCATAGGGTGTTCGGCTACATGAAACGAGATACAAACGGCACTATTATTTTCTAATCCCATACTAATCTTGATATATACTTCTTTCTGCTTCACTTCCTTGCCAAAAACCCACATGGGCAAAATGCCCCTCATCTTTTCTTCCAATGGCCCTTCGCTGAAATCTTCCACCCTTAGATTTGCAATTATTTCTTTGCGTTTAGCAGGTGAAATCTCCAAATCGTGCAGTGCTTGTTGGTTTTTCCCACGATCATCAAGAAACAATATGCCAAAAACTTCCGTTTTCACCTTTAGTTCCTTTAAGAATTTTTCTACTTCCCGCTTCGAAGCCATTTATTAAAAAATGAATGTAAATATACTTCGTATTTTTATAATATACAACTTTAAAGTTGACAAAATGTTAATAAATGATAAATATTTTTACTTTGTAGTTAAAGTAAGATTATATAAATATCTGCCTTACCAATATAAGCATTATTCTTTCCTGATACGAAGCTCGCTTTTAAATTTTCTTTGCAAGTTCATCGCACCAAGCCATTAATTGATTGACTGTAAATTCCGGCCATATTGACCACCCTCCCGAAGGGCATTTTGTTGGACTTCCTGTTTTGGGGTACCAAAACAGGCATATAGTTTTACATTTGAATGAAAAAAAATTAATGAATATTTTTGAAAAGGAAATCTTGTTTATAAAAAGGTGTTCACTTTCCCGGAATACCCTGTCCACTTTGTCCGGAATAATCATCATAACTCGTTTTATAACCAAAATGAGATTTTGTTCTTTCTCAAAAATATTTTTACAATAATAATCTCCATGTCTCCAATTTCTTTGCTGACATTTCATTTGTTAACCCTTAGATGCAAAAATCAAGGTTCATAAAATCCCAAAGTCGCAAAGTCTTTTGTCATGGTTTATTTTTTCAGCATGAAGCACAACGGCCGAGTGTATGTGCCGTAAGGAATTGCGGGTGATTTCCTATCAAGTTACACAAAAGTTAAAGCGGAATTCTGACCCTCGCGAACCACTGAAACCCTTATGGCATTTACACTTTATTGTGCCCAGTTGATTCTATTCTAAATAGTCTGTCTGTTTGAGATAAAGTCAAAACCTCAAATTTTGATACTTCAATATCATCTGGTAATTTATCTCGCAATACAGGAATTATATATTGGCAATTTATCTTATTTACAACATCATTTAATAAACTTGATATCTGATTATCATGAACATTTTCAATTTGGTCATGTAATATGAAATGTAAGCAATCTATTCCTTGAGATTCTGCAAACTGAATATAGGCTAAATCGAATGCGGCAATTTGTCCTTTCTTTTTACCAGTACCTAAATTTCCTGTTATTGTAGAGATGTTCAATTCGTAGCCTTTTTCATTTTTATCTTGACTTAAATAGAATTGTTCTCCGTATAAATCATTCGATATTTTTGCAAAATATTTATTAAACTCTCGAACTCTTTGTTTTATGGTTTCATCAAGAGAAAAGATCCCTGAATTGATTCTCTCCAATTCTTTTTCATATTCGTCTAGCTTAGAGATTGTATCTTCCCACATCCTTTTTTGTTCTTCGATATTTCCTTTTCTTTCATAAGCTGAATTCAAATCTGAAATAATAACTTGCAAATCTTCAATAGCTCCCGATTTATGAAGTTTTTCAGAGAGTTCCTTTTCTGTTATTAGTAAGGAATCGAGTAGTCTTTTTTTATTTCGAATCTCATTTTCTAAATCAGGTAATTCGTTTGTTAAATATTTTGATTTTTCTTTTAACATCTCATTATGAAATGTTAATGTGTCCTCAAAATTCTTTTGTAAATTTGGAATTAGCAATTTAGCCTCATTATATAAAGTTTTAATTTGCTTTACATTAATATTCACAATCTCTTTTTCTAATTCACTCTTGCTTTCAAGGATGAGTTCTGTTCTTATTTCTAACCTGCTAATTGTAGAGGAAATGGATGTCAGTTCTGCCTTAGTTTTGTTTAACCTGTTTAAATCTTCTTTATATTCTTCATTCAAGTTGAATGAATCTTTTTTTACCTCTAGTTCTTGAATTGTTCTTTGAATTATGAAAAGAGCATGTTCTAATTGCGATAAGTTACTGTCTTTTCTTAATCGTTTTTGAAGGTTTTGCTCAATTTTAATTTGTTGAGTCAATTTTTGTTTCCTATCAGAACTATTAATATCAATTCCTAACCAAAAAAGGTATAAAGCTTCGTACTCTTCCTGTGTAGTTGTTGGATGTAAAACTTTTACAGTATTTAATAGTCTGTTTTTTTCATCTCTAATATTTTTAGAAATGATTTGACGAAATGTTGGTTTACTTTCTTTTGATTTAAAAATCAAACGTTTTAACTCATTTAGAAATTCAGTATTGTTAAATGTTTCACCATTTATTTCCTGAATCTTATCTTTTCTACTTAAAAAATTTCGTCTTATTGTAATTTCTTCCGAGGATAGAACTTCTATATCTTCTTTCAATACAAGTGTAATAGTTACCCGCTTATTTATCAAATGTTCTTTTACTACACTATTGCTTCCTTTGTCTTTAAATTCAGGGTCTTTATAGATATTTTCACCTTTTCCTCCAAGGCAAAAATCAATGAGGCGTAAAACAGTTGTTTTCCCAACATTATTTCCTGATTCTTTCCGATTAAAAGTTTTTGTTTCATCCACAATTAGATTTATTCCTTTATGAAAAGGAATATCACGTATTACAGATCCGTTATTATCTATTGTCAATGATTTTAGAAACATACAACCAATTTATTTTTCTTTTTATCAATAGCACCTAACAAAAATAACCAATCAAGACTTAACGAAAACAAATTCATTGAAATATTTTCTTTCTCTTTTAAAGAAGTATAAAGGTAAAAGAAATCAAATTCTTTTGCCTCAATGGATTTTAATTCTTTAAGAATCAAAGCTCCAATATAATAGATTTTTTTTTGAGGATGTATGTCGCTACTAACAATCATAATGCAGTTGGATTTTCAAGTATTTTACAACGTAAAAATGCGTCCACCATAATAACTGGCAAAGCAAAAGCAATATCATCTTTTGTTGAAGAACTATTATCAACCATTTGTAAAAGCTGATTCTCTATATCTTCAATTATATTGTCTGCATTATCTTGAATTATTTTCAATTCATCATCAGAATCAACAACATACTTACCTTTAATCCTTGAATATAACATTTTTATATTCCGCAACAATTTTTCTTTTCTAAATGAACCTTGAGCCTCAAGTTCTTCATAGATTACATGAATTTTTGGAAAAAAAACTGAGTATTCTTGAATCAAATTTCTATTGCGTTTAACAGAATTAAAATCAATCTTATCAATAGGGTTAAATGCTTTTGGAACCTCTAGTGGAATGCTATCATCATCAAAGTCAAAATCAGAAATTGCACGTATTGCTGAATCAAGTAAACTTGTTTTTTGTGTTAAAATAGAATACTGTCGTTTCCCTTCATGTTCTTTTTTCCACTCCTTTAGCAATACAACTGGATACTTAGATTCATTTTCAGGATTATCTATAATGCTATGACATTCATCACAGAGCAAAATCAGGTTATCAAAATGTCTTCTTTCATCGTCTGTCATGTTTGGGTTAAATCTAGGTCCATTTACACTGGCAGCTTCAATATGGCAGATTTTGCTTACAATAGTTTGTCCGTCTCTAGCAATTAACTTATTGGAACAATCCGGTGCACTGCATTCATTACCAGATAAAATATCAAGTCGTCTTATTGTTGATTGTTTATATTGTCTTGCTTTTTCCGTCATGCTGCAAATATATCATTTTTTAGCCTATTTCTTATTTCAGATTAACTTTAAGTTTTGCAGTATCGTCAATTGGGCAAAACTTGTATACAACATTACCTTTAGTATGCTATTATATCATAAGATGAAGGATAACACTACTTCCTATTACTTTTATCAAATTTATTTCAATACAAAATTGCTGTCTTTAAAAAATCATCTTTGACTTCCAATATCCTGGGTCGTATCTTCAAATAAAATTAAACAATTTTTAAATATGAAAAAAAGGAATTTATAAATCGTATTTTTTTCAATTTCATAATTTCCATTGTTAAGAAATCAAATCAATAATTGAATTGAAAACCTTATCCGATGAAATAATTAAATGATCTAACAGCTGTATATCAACCATTTGTTAACCTTGTTTAATTATTTTTGTAATATTTTTATCATTTTCACCGGGTAAAAGATTACCACTTGGGTGATTATGAGCCATGATTACACTTTTTGAATTTGATTTTATGGCATACTGTAATACTACTTTAACATAAATCACTGATCCTGACACTCCTCCTTTTGATAAATTAACAAATCCCAAGACATAATTTGCCCTGTTCAATAGCAGTAACTTTACCTCTTCAATATGTTCAATAGTGTCGTTATCCCATACTTCCCAGAATAAAGCAAAAGCATCTTTCGTTGAGGTTATTTTTAATCTGTCAGCCTTCTTTATCCTGGTTGAATAAGGCAAGTCTTTGTAAAACCCGTAAGGGTCTGGACTTGACGTTTCAAACAAAGCTGATTTTTAATCACCCTGCGATTGCTGATACACAATTGGATACAGCAGGCGAGTACTAACTCTCCGTGAGGGTTGTGATTTATGTTGCGTTACCCTTAAATATTTTAACTACAACGCAACTTAAAGAGAGTAACCCGAACACTTATGATCCTTTGTCTGTTCTATTGTTTAATTCGATATTAAAGATTGCCACAGTGTGAAAATTTAAAAATTTTACTGAAACATTTTCTTCATTTTGCTTCTTTTTATTGCATAACAATTCATAAAGAATAATTATAAATTACTCTTTATGTATGAGTTAAGATGAATTAAAAAGAAATGAAATGAGATTCATTTAGCCCTGGCGGGGCAACATAAATATATAACAAATGCCTGAAACGAATCGTTTCAGGTATTTGTTGTTTTTATTGCTAAAATATTTTAATTGATTCAGATATGATTGAGCGAAGTTAAAAGATGATCTTGTTAATTTTTATTACTTTTGACCGCAAAAAATACTCCGGGTATTGTGAATCATGGTTAGTCAGCAATTAGAATTTCACCTGATCCGGATTTAAACATAAGCGGGCAAATAACAAAACGATCGTGTCAAAACTCCGAAAAATATTCACAAAAAATATCTACTGGGAACTCTTCATTTCTTTTTTTCGTATCGGCTCCTTCACAATCGGAGGGGGTTATGCTATGCTGCCTTTAATCAGAAAAGAAGTGATTGAAAAGAGAAAATGGATCGAAGAGCATGAATTTATTGACATGCTTGCCATGGCACAGTCTGCTCCCGGTATGATCTCAGTGAATACTGCTATTTTTGTCGGGCTTAAGGTAAAAGGATTCAAAGGAAGCCTTGTTACAACGATGGGAGCTGTTCTGCCTGCATTTTTTATTATCCTTTTTATAGCGATTTATTTTAGTGGTATCCGGGATAATGAAGTGGTTGCTTCAATTTTCAAAGGAATACGCCCTGCTGTTGTCGCATTGATTGTTGCGGCGCTTTATAACATCTCGGGAGCTGCAGGAATTACCTGGAAAACTGCTATCCTGCCACTTACAGTTGTTCTGTTAATCTGGCGCCTAAAGATTTCACCGGTTTGGATTGTGCTTGCAACAATCATTATTAGCATTGCTTACGGATTTTTACAAATAAAGCATCAGAATAAAAATAATGCATGAAACACGAAATATATATACAACTCTTTATTTCCTTTTTTAAAATCGGCATGTTTGGTTTTGGGGGAGGGTATGCTATTATTTCGCTTATTCAGCATGAAATTGAATATTACGGATGGATATCAGCCGGCGAATTTACAGATATCATAGCTATTTCACAATTGACACCCGGGCCTATCGCCATCAACAGTGCCACTTATGTGGGTTATACAGCAACCGGGACTGTATACGGTTCGCTGGTCGCATCATTTGCTATTATACTTCCTTCCTTCCTGATAATGACAACCCTGGTTAGTTTATTTTTCCATTTGAATGGAAATAAATATATGAACTATGTATTTAGCGGTCTGCGGCCGGTAGTAGTCGGACTGATCGGTGCTGCTGCCGTGCTGCTGATGAACATCGAAAATTTTATTGATTATAAAAGCATACTGATTTTCATCGCTGCTTTGCTACTTTCTCTCAAAACAAGAATTCATCCTATAATTCTTATTCTTCTGTCAGGTGTTGCAGGCTGGATATTATATTATCATTGAGCCGTTGAAACTTAGCTTATATCCCGGATTTTAAGCAGAAAAGCAGTTATTTCATGTAGCCGGATTCACTTAACATATCCCAGGCTTTGTCAGGGGTAAATCCACGACTTGTTTCAGTATTACTTTTTGTATCACGAGGATTAGCCCCAATCTCTGCATATAATTGGTTAACACCCGCAAGTAATGCCATTTGTGTGGGTTCATGAACATTCATAGCCCTCTCAGGATTTACAACAATATTTGTTACTGCCACAATTTTTGTCAATTCAGAAGCTGTTATCTTTCCCAAATCAAATAATGGAGTTCCCGGAACCGGTATTCTTCTCATTGCGGCCATTACTGAAATTTTTAAATCCCTGGCACGCTTAATTTCCACTAATAATTCTTCATAACTGTGTTCCGGGCCTATCGGTTCAATGCAATAATAAAGTTCCAATCCTGAATTTAAAGTAGCTTCAATTGTCCTTTCACGAATTTCAGTTGGAATTAAAGTATCAATCCCTTCCCGTAATCTGTTAATATGATAAACACCGGTAAAGCCAATCTTTTTTAACTTTTGCGCTGTATTGAAATCAAAATCTCCAATATTGGCAACATATCTTTGTCCCGGTTTTAATAATGGTTTAAGCTCTTTCGCAATTTCCATGAATTTATCAATGGAATAATCTCCTGTGGTCATTAAAAATAAATCGTTGATTTCAAACTGCTGAAGATTTACTAATTCTTTTTTCAAAGTCGAAATATCTTTTTGCCACTCCGAGTCTAATGAATAATGATCAAATCCCATTGAACAAAATTTACAATTCTTGGAACATGGTTCAGCATTAATGCCGATTTGCGTAAATACAATCCCTTTATTTTTGAATTTAATTCTACTGAGCTCATTTGATTTTGAAATTAAGCGATAAAAATCATGACTTTCCGTATCAATTCTTAAAAGATCTAAAATCTCTCCATCGCTTAAATTAAAATCATTATTTTCAATTTTTTTGAGTGTCATATTTATTGTCAAAATATTTAGTGTTAATCCTGTACAATCAACAAATACTATTACAATAGTAAAATTATTTTGCAATTTACTATCTAAATTGTTAATTACTACGGAATTCTTAAATGCAGATAATTATTTTAAAATCGCATTTGTCAGGAATTAAATCCTATCAGCCAATTTTATATTCTTTTTACCGATATTTATTCTGTTTTCAGATTAATACGTCCGGTTCCTGCACTATATACCGGAACAAGTTCCGGTTTTTTTCTCAAAGCTGCTTCCAGGCTTAAAAGTGCAAGTGGTTCCTCAGTATTAAAACTGGCAGTTTCACTTTTTTCATCTTTGAGAAAAAAGCCTTTATGAAAGCTTCGATCCAAAATATTATTTCCAACCAGTTCTGCAAGTTTAAGATAAGCATCACTCTCAACAGCATTATTTAATTCCAGTAAAGCAAATACGGCATTGGCTGTTGAATTATCTGTATTTATATTTAATCCCTCAGGTTTTTCAGGTGAAGCTCCCGGATCACCCAAATTCAGATGTTTCATCATTGAGCGTATAACTTCCCACAGTTCCGTATCTTTACTAAGCCTGAAAGCCCTGGCATATGTAAAAAGGAAAAGTTCATCAGCTTTAGTTGAATTCAACACTCTGCCTTCAGGGCCATAATAACCGGTACGTGTAAAAGCATAATTTGAAAGATCGGTGCCGTCTGCCCACATTGGCCGGAATTCATTTTTATCAGGATTGTAGCCATATTTTGCATAGGCTTTTAACCCGTCAACCGTCCATTTTAATAAATCTTTGCCGTGTTCATTCAGTTTTTCAGCCAGCTCAAGTTGAATAAGTGATGGCACAGAATACATACTGCCTCCAAAAATAGCCCACCCTTCGCGCGCCACATCAGGAAAGTCTTTTCCAAATTGATTTTCAGCACGATCTCCATAACTTGACCAGGTAAGTGTTCCTGTTAAAGGCCCTTCCGGTAGTTGATTCCGCCTGATTGGTTTACTGAATTGAAATGTGCCCAGACCGGTTTCAGGATGCCGGGCTTTTACATATTGGCCGGCAAGAAGTTTTGCCCATTTTATTGCCCCATCCTCATTATTCAAAGTATAGAGCATGCCGGCTGAATAAATCAGGTCCATGGCACTGATCACAAATGTTAATCCGTTTCCTTCAAAGAATGGCTCAGGATAGCTAAATTCATTGTTCCAAAGCTCGCCCAGGCTTTTACCAAAATTTCCATGTCTGTTAAAGTCCAGCTTCTCCCAGTCCAGAATATGAGCATTCCAGTGGGCCCTTATAAACTTGATAGTTGCATCCTTATCAACATCCCACATTAATTCATAAAATGGGAAAACAACATTTAACTCATGAACATGCACATTTGTCCTCCATGAATGTCCGATAGGCTTAAGAGTCCTTAAATCAATAATCTGATGGCCGCCCCAGCGTAAAAGGCCACAGTCACTTCTTAGAACATCGAAATGATAACGGAATGATTTTTCTGCAGCTTCACGATATTTTGTTTCACCGGTTAAATTTGTTAAAGCGACCAGAGTCCGAAAAAGATTTTGTTGATTTGCAAGATTATGCATAATCCAACTATTTGGCTCGCCACCCTCACCCCTTACCCCTATTTCTCCATTGTAAACATACTCAAGTGGTTCTCCTGTTTCCAAATTAATACCATCTGCAAGCAAAGGGGTGTTCTTTCCACTCCACTGGTCAATACCTTTTTCCAAAACATTATCTGCAAAAGTCTGCACTGCTTCAATACGTTGGCTATCTTTTGAAGATGTACAGGACAGTATTAGGAAAAACACAGGTAATACCGGATAAATCAATTTAAAGTGTTTCATTTTCATATCTTTTAAATTATTATTTAACGTGAGTTCGATATAAAGTTAAAAATATAATGTCCTAGACTGGTCAATAATTTCAAGATTAAGAGATGGTTTTTTTGGTAAATAAGAATA
>CAZLXM010000048.1:0-27567 GCA_964563105.1 uncultured Bacteroidaceae bacterium | reverse complement strand
TGAACCTTCTGTTTTTGTCAACTTGAATTCCTGCCTGTAAACAATAGACATATCTTTGTCATCCTCATCCTTGTCACCTAATACTATCTCTACACCAACCTCTTCAGGATTAAGAGTTTTAAGGTCCAGTGCAATTTCGGCCATATAAGTTGTACCTAAAGCTAAAGGCTTGGTGTTATCCGGTAAATCAAGAGATACAACTTCAATATTATTCCAGGCATTAAGGACCTTTTTTTTCCAGGATGCAATTACAGAAGCCATCTCAAATTCATTTTGTTTCATCCTGAAAGTTCTGCTATATAATGGTTCATAATATTTGGAGATATAATCCCTCAACATACGGTTCATGGTAAATTCCGGGCAAATAGAGGAAATAGATTTTTGAATCTTCTCCACCCAGCCTATAGGTACCCCTCTTGCATCTCTTTTATAAAATAAAGGTATTATCTCATTTTCCAGTAAATTATAAATATTTTCAGCATCCAAAAGGTCTTGAAAATTCTGATCGTCATAAGTTTTTTCTTCCTGTAAAGCATAACCGGCCCCCGGAACATATCCCTCAGCCCACCAGCCATCCAGAACGCTAAAGTGTATCAGGCCATTCATAATTGCCTTTTCACCACTGGTCCCTGAAGCTTCGAGCGGACGTGTTGGTGTATTTAACCAGATATCGGCACCATGGAGTAACTTTTTAGAAAGACTAATTTCATAATTTTCCAGGAAAACAATTTTACCAAGGAATTCTCTCTTTCTGGATAATTCTACTATCATTTTTATCAGATCCTGGCCTGCTTTGTCCCTTGGATGAGCTTTACCGGCAAAAAATATCTGAACCGGCATAAAAGTATTGTTCACTATTGCTTCTAATCTCTCTAAATCCTTGAACAATAAATGAGCCCTTTTATAAGTGGCAAATCTTCGGGCAAATACAATAGTAAGAGCATTTGGGTCTAATCTTTCCTGAATCTCCCGGACAATTTTTGGATTTTCATGACTTATTGCAGCCTTTTCGGAAATACGATTTTTTAAAAAGTCAATAAGATCTTTTCTTTCCCGATTTTTGATCTTCCATATTTCCGCTTTATCAACCTCATTTATTTTCATCCACATATCTCTGTTTTCCTGTTTATTAAGGAAATCAGGGTCTAACTCCCGCTGATATAATTCCAGCCAGTTTTTAGATACCCAGGTTGGAACATGTACTCCATTTGTAACATGACCTATTGGAACTTCTTCAGGCAAATATCCCTTCCACATAGATGCAAAAATATTCCTGCTTACTTTACCATGCAGGCGACTAACACCATTAACCTCCTGAGAAAGGTTCACAGCCAGGCAGCTCATGGAAAATTTTTCTCCGGGATTATTTGGATGTATCTTTCCCAGATTCATTAATTGATTCCAGGTGATTTTCAATCTGCTGGGATAATGAGCTATATAAGCCCTCATCAGGTCTTCATCAAAATAGTCATGACCAGCGGGAACAGGAGTATGCGTTGTAAATAACGTTGATGCCCTGACAATTTCCAATGCCTCGGGATAGGTAAGATTACTATCGTAAATATATTCCCTTAATCTTTCAAGGCCGATAAAAGCTGCATGACCTTCGTTACAATGATAAATATCAGGAGATAAACCTAAAGCTCTTAAAGCTCTGATCCCGCCAATCCCTAATAACAATTCCTGTTTAAACCTGTTTTCCAAATCCCCGCCATATAATTGATGGGTAATAATTTTATCAGCTTCCGAATTATTTTCAAAATCTGTATCCAGAAGATAGAGTTTAACTCTCCCTACATTCACCTCCCATAATCTGGCATAAATATCCCTGCCGGGAAAAGCTATCTGAATAGTTAACCAGTTACCATCTTTATCGTTTACACGGGTTATAGGAATATTTGATAAATGCTGTGGTTCATACACATTAAGTTGTTCGCCAAAAGCAGATAGAACCTGTTTAAAATAGCCATATTTGTAAAACAGCCCTACTCCAATTATTTGATAATTATAATCACTGGCTTCTTTGAGATAATCACCGGCCAGAAGTCCCAGGCCTCCTGAATATATTTTCAATGAATCATGTAAACCAAACTCCATGCTGAAATAGGCAACCTGTGGCCCTTTTTTCCAGGGCTCTGCCAGATATTCTTTGAAATTTGAATATACTTTTAAAAGTTTTTCATAAAATTTAGTATCTCTTTCCAATTTTGCCATTTTCTTGTATGAAATCCTGTCAATCAGACATATTGGATTGAACTCACATTGTTTCCATAATTGAGGATCAACAGATTCAAAAAGATCAAAAGCATCCTGGTTCCATGACCACCAAAGGTTCTTGCTTAATTCTTCAAGAGGCTTTAATTTTTTTGGTAAATTTTGCTGAATAACGAGTTTATTCCACTCCGGAACTGTTCCTATAATAGTTTCAAGAGGAGGTAGCTGCTCAACTCTTTCTGTTTCAACAAAACGATCAACACGCTCCATCACTTTGCTCAAAGCTGTCTGATAGGCTTTTTTATAATATACTATCAAATTTGACCAGAGTGCAATCCTCGAAATCTTAAAAGCTGTATCCCTGGCAAAACTTATTTCTTTTTCATCCAATGCTTCAACAGATTTGACTGCTTCTGCAATTTTATCAACTACTTCTGCATCATTAAAATCTCCTCTTTCAATTACAAAAATACCATGATCAGGATCAGAAAATTCATCCTTTACCCATAAACCAAAACCAGTAAGGGTAGTAGTAACCGAAGGTATCCTGAAAGCAAGGCTTTCCATTGGGGTATAACCCCAGGGTTCATAATAAGAAGGATAAACAGTTAAATCAAATCCAATTAGAAGATCGAAGTAAGGCATATTAAATATCCCGTCATTCCCATTCAGATATGATGGAACAAAAATAACACGAATATTCTCTTCGGTAGAATTATTAATCTTATTTGCAGTGATCCGGTTAAGGATCATATCATGTTCAGGATAATGAAGATTGTGGGTCAGATATTTATTTCCGCTAAGCTGAAAATCTTCTCCACTTATTTTTTCAGAAAGGTCCTTTCTTGGCCCGTAATGATGGGCGGGAATTAAAACAAATGCAATAAGCGGCCTATTAAAGCTTCCGCCATTTCTACATAATTTCCCCAAAGCATCAATAAAAAGATCTATCCCTTTATTCTTGAATTCATATCTTCCGCTAATTGAAATTAGAAAACTATTTTCATCAAGTTTTTCACCAAGAAGAGAGGATGCAACTTTAATAAGTTTATCTCTGGCAAGTTTTCGTTGATTATCAAAATTATCATTTGAAGGCACAAAACTATCCTCAAATCCATTTGGGGTAACAGTGTCAACTTCCCTGCCAAGAAACTGCTTACATTCCCTGGCTGTTAATTCACTAACAGTAGTAAAAGCATCAGCATTTAATGCTGATATTTTCTCCATTGATTGTTTTGAAACAATATGAAATTCCGATGCCTTAGCTTCAGCATTATATTCGTTAAATTTACTGTATAAAGGAAGTTGATTTGCTGCAATTGCCCTTCCAACAACAGTTGCATGAGTTGTGAAAACAGTTCCTGCCTGTGGCAGATTTTTTTTAAGATATAATAGACCAGCTCCTGTCATCCATTCATGGAACTGCGCAATTACTTTATCATGAGAAGCCAGATGATATTTAATATAACTTTCAATGACCATCCCCGAAGCATATCCAAAAAGACTTGGTTCAACATAATCCCATTGCCCGCTGATCGAGTCAAGTTTATATGTTTCCCAAAAGCGGGAGAAAATTTCATCTTTCTTTGGGAAAAGAGTAGTGAAATCAATCAGTATAGCAAGAGGCCTGGCATTGATCTTCCATCTCCCGATCTTAACACGCAAGCCTTCCTGGGCTGCTTTTTGCCTCCATCCGGATAACAATGACAAATCCTCCAAAAACTCAGGATGTTCACCACTATCCCTCCAAACATCAGGACCTATCAGTATATATTTATCTCCATATTCCCTGTGAATAGTTAATGCTTTGGTAGAAATCACCGTATGTATACCACCAACTTTATTACAAACTTCCCAGCTTACTTCAAAGATATAATTAGGTTTAATTTTATCATTGTTCATAAATTCCAGATATTTTAATTATACATTGATTATCAGGCGCTTACCCGAGAGAAACAGGCTTTATTCCTTTATTTAGCCCGGGCGCCAAGATATGAAAATTATTAAATGAAAAGAAATCAGATTTTCATTTTTACCTGAAGTTAAATTTTACTTTCAGATTTTTTAAATTGGAAAGATAATTTTTGGACATAATATATACTGCTTCCCCTCACATCTTTAACGAATGCATCATCTCAATAATTATTATAAAAAATTAAAAAATTATCTATTTCTTAATATCTTTTTTGGGTTTTGTCGAAGAAACTTTATTTACGGTCTTCCTGGTTCCGGCTCCTTTTTTCCCGACTGTTTTATCTGTTTTTAAATCTTTGCCGGTTTTTTTTACAGAACTTGAACTTTTAACTTTTAATTTACTGACATCAGCTTTCAATTCTGCTATTTCTTTTTCATAACGCTTAATAGTTTCGTCATTTTTGGAAATAATCAAACTCAGATTAGCTATATCGTTATCAAGTACATCTTTAGTGAGTGCATTAACACGTATTTCAAAATCGCTTAATATATTCATGTAATTAATAAATGCCTCATAAGGGGAGTCAAATGGATTAAAATAAGAGTGTACTTCCCCGTCTGAAAAAAACTTTGTACTCATATAATAGAAATGGTCACTGATCTGTAAATTTTCAAAATCTTTTTGAATAATTGGATCAGTAATAGAAAGTACTTTTTCACGCAAATCATATAACTTACTGAATGCCTGTTTTTGTAATTCATTCCCCAGCCAGGCTGTAAGATCTCTTTCTTCATCAGCCCATGAAATTGGATAAGGGACCTGAAAAGGTGCAACAGGTTGTAGATTATCGGCAACTTCAGATGGTGTTGAAAAAACCAAATCAGTATTTTTCATTATTTTTCCGGGCAGTGCTTTAAGAAACTCAAAAATACCGGTCTCAGCCCTCTGATGCTCACCAAAAGTTTCATAATCCATAAATATATTAACAGTTTCTTCTTTTTTATCAATGTTTTTAAGCCAGTTCATATATTTTCCGGCTCTTAAAGGATATTCCGGCCAGGAAGAATTCGAAAATCTAAAAGCTATATCATCACTTAATCTGTAATTTCTTAACAGAATTTTTAATTTTGGATTAGCTGCACTATAATACAAATAATTAGGGCTTTTCCATCCAAGAATATGTTTTGCACCTTCTGTTAACATTGCCTTATAACCCATGCTGGCAATCATGTTACTAATTGCATCAGAATAAATAAGTTCAGTCATCCTGAACACTTCCGGTTCATAATTAAATAGTTCCTTAATTTTTTCCTTATGTTTAATAACCTGCTTTTCAAACTCATCTTGGTTTATAAGCGGAGCCAGGGAATGTGCATATGTTTCGGAAAGAAATTCAACACATCCGGTATCAGCTAATTGCTTAAAACTGGCAGTGACTTCAGGGGCATACATTTCAAATTGATCCAAAGCTATTCCGGAGATTGAAAATGCAACTTTGAATTTGCCCTTATATTTATTTATAAGATCAAGCATTACTTTATTGGCAGGTAAATAGCATCTTTCAGCCACTTTCCGGAGAATTGATTCATTCAAATAATCATCATAATAGTAATGTTCGTTCCCGATATCAAAAAACCGGTATCTTTTAAATCTTAACGGTTGATGGATCTGAAAATAAAAACATAGAGTTCTCATATCTTAGGTTTCTTTATTTTTCAACAGATAATTTAATAACATCATTTTAAATATACTCTTTATAAACTTCAAAAACTTTAAGGGCAGAATTTTCCCACTTCATATTATCAACCTCTTCTTTACCAAGTCTTTTAAACATCTCTGAAAGACCAGGATAACTCAGTAAACCGTAAATAGCATCTGCCATTGCATCCACATCCCAAAAATTCATCTTCATGGCATAGTGCAACACTTCTGAAACACCAGATTGTTTTGAGATAATTACCGGTACATTTGACTGCATGGCCTCGAGTGGTGAAATGCCAAAAGGTTCGGAAACAGAAGGCATAACATACACATCACTAATTGAGAACATACGATATACGTCATCACCTTTTAAAAATCCGGTGAAATGGAATTTGTTTGCAATTCTGAGGGCTGCAACTCTGTGCAGCATTCTGGTGAGAAGCTCACCACTTCCGGCCATAACAAAACGAACATTTTTCTTTTTTTGAAGTACTTTATAAGCAGCTTCAATAAAATATTCAGGGCCTTTTTGCATTGTAACCCTGCCCAGGAAAGTTACAATTTTATCGTTTATTGACCTTTTCAGGCTTAATTTCTCCAACTCTCCAATTGGATCAACAGCATTGTAAACTGTAACAACTTTTTCAGGAGATATTCCATATTTTTCAATAACCGTATTTCTGGTTAAATTAGAGACAGCAATTATTTTATCAGCCATCTCCATTCCTTTTTTCTCAATCTCATAAACAGAAGGATTGACATTTCCGCCACTACGGTCAAAATCAGTAGCATGCACATGAATTACAAGAGGTTTTCCTGATACTACCTTTGCTGCAATTCCGGCAGGAAAAGTAAGCCAGTCATGCGCATGAATAATATCAAAATCATTGTTTTCAGCTAAAACAGAAGAAATGATGGCATAATTTGCAATTTCTTCAAACAGATTCTCTGCATAACCTCCTTTAAAAGGTAATTTCCCGCTAAAAGTAGTACTAATGAATGCTTTATTCTTGTTTTTCGCATTTCTTATAATTCTTTCATATTCTTCGGGGCTTGTATAAGGAATAACGAAAGAACCAACCTCAATATATTCAATATGACTTAAAAAGGCTTTGTAATCAGTAATCCTTTTGCTTATTTCAACATTACCTGCACCAATTATTTCAATTGCACTTTGATCTTCATCCCCATATAATTTAGGTACAACAAAACGGATATTCATACCCGGAATTTTAGTTAATCCTTTAGTCAGACCATAACAAGCTGTTCCAAGCCCTCCGGAAATATGAGGCGGAAATTCCCAACCAAACATTAAAACCCTCATATTGAGTAAATTTATTTTATTATCTTAATAATTCTTGTTCCATATCAATTATCATCTCATTTATCCTTAGCAATGCAGAAACACTCCATGCCTGGGATATTGCCCCTCTCGGGGTATAAGGCGGATCACCGTCATAAATCTCAGAAATTGTACCAATCCCTGCATTAGTCATATCTTCCTTAAAGCTGTAAAAAATTTGCCTGGCAAGCCCTAATCCTGATTTTTTATGAATAAAAAGATAACCTTTAACAAAGAATTCTAAAAGCCAGGGCCAGACAGTTCCCTGATGATACGCTACATCTCTCTCCTCCTGATTTCCTTCATAAACACCAATATATCGAACATTCTTTGGGGACAATGTCCGGAGTCCTTTTGGAGTGAGCAACTCTTTCTCTACAACAACAAGTATACTTTGAATCTTTTCCTTATCAAGAGGTGTATGATCAAGGGCTGCAGGAATAATTTGATTAGGTGTAACAGAAAAATCCTTGAAATCTCCATTTACATAATCAGCAAGATATCCTCTTTTCTCATCCCAGAAAGTATTAATAAAAGATTGTGTAATTTTGGCCGGGAGAGTCTTCCAATCATTAATAAATTTTTTATCCCCGGCCTTTTCAGCCCAATCCAAACTCATACATACTGCATTATACCATAATCCATTTATTTCAACCGGCATCCCGATTCTGGGTGTAACCGGACCCGAAGACACAACAGCATCCATCCACGTTAATGCTTTACCTTCCTCACCAGCCCAAATTAATCCATTATCCAGCATTCTGATATTATAAATTGTGCCATTTCTGTATGTCTGAAGAATTTGACAAATAGCCTCATGATAAGTTTCCCAGATATTCAGTGAAGGATCATATTTTGAATACTGTTTTAAAGCCCAGAAAAACCATAAAGGTGCATCAACTGAATTAAAAGCAGGATCATCATCACTTCCCATATTGGGGAAAAGGCCCCCTTTCATCTTAGCTACCATGGTATCAATTATGCTTTTTGCAGTTTCAATTTTCCCTGTGGATAATGTTAGTCCGGGCAATGAAATAAATGTATCCCGTCCCCAGGTGCCAAACCATGGAAAACCTGCAATTATTTCTGTTTTATCCCTGGTTTTGATAATAAATTGTTCAGCAGCTACATTAAGACATGAAATATAACTGCTTCTGGGTGTACGTTTAGCCTTTTCTTTCGTATAATAAGTTTTTAATGAAGCAGGATTAGGCTGCTCATTTGTGCCGGCTGAAAAAATAATACTTTCACCTTTTTTAATCAAACAATCAAAATATCCGGGAACAAAAAGGTCTTCCTTATAATCATATCCTCTCCTTTGTTCTTCCAAATATTCAATATTTCGGTACCAATCAGGTGTTGGAATAAAATTTACTTTTTTATTAAACTGCATGTACAAACCAGGCAAATTGTCATATAATTTCGAAAAAATGCCATTTTTTACCGTCTGATATTTAGTATTTGCATACAGGTTTTCTTTTGTAAGTTCATGTATTTTCCTGAATGCCAAAAAAGGTTTAAACCTTAAAAATGTATCACTATGCGCATCAACAAGCGTATATTTAATTAATATCTGTTCCTTGTTTTCAAGCAGAATATTTTCTTCTTCAAGTATTACACCCCCTACACGATAGGTTTTAAGAACAACGGTTTCAGCTACAAAATTATCTAAATACTTATGACCTTTCGGAATATATAAATCCCCCTGATACTTATGAATTCCAAGGTTAAACTCCTGATCATGCTGGATTACACAAACATCGAGGGAAGAAAGTAAAACATACTTTTCATCATTCTGATTTTGAACCGGACACACAAGTAAACCATGATATTTCCTTGTATTACAGCCAATTATTGTTGTTGAACAATACGAACCCGCCCTGTTAGACCTTATTATTTCTCTGTTTAATGAAAACTCAAGATTAACCAACTGATCTTTATTAAATTCTAAATATTTCATAAATTATTACTAGAAATTTTAGTTAAAAGTAAATACACAAATGTTAAAAATAATTTTATCAATTATTTATAAATTTAATTGAAGATGCAAAATTCCGAAATATTTTAAACATATTCAAAATAACCACTTTAATTATAAATGAAATTTAGGTTAGCTATATCAAAACTAATTTAAAATATCCTTAATCTGTTTATTTAAAAAATTTACTTCAGTATTAATCTTTTCTAAATAAATTGCCCCTTAGTTCTAACAAAATTCATCCCTGTAAAACTTTTTTCGTGATAAAACTTTTTTTTAAAATATCAGGGTCTATGAATCTCTTTAAGAAATTGTTAAATTATTATTAAATAAATTGTTAATTGTGTTTCTTCAATGCTGCCGTGCATTATATATAATACATGAATTAAATATAATAAAATATGTTATATTAAAGTGTTATAATAAGTTAATTTTGACAGAAAAACTATTTTTAATTTGATGCAAAAAGTAATTTTATTAATTGGGGTTTTGGGATTAGCCATGTGCAAACCGGCCCCTGAAGTAAATAATGCTGTTAAAGTTAAGAGAGAAAATAATTTTATCATTGAAGGGAACCTCGATAACGGGAACAATAAATACCTTTATTTTCAGGAAATCGTAAACAATAATTTTATTCCTGTTGATACTATCCTGATTGATGATAAGGGTGGTTTTAAATTTGAACATGAGTCAAATTTTCCCTCTTTTTATATTTTAAAAAACGAAATGGGGGATTATATCATTTTAATTCCTGAACCATCTGAGTTTATTAATATTTCGGGTAATTATACTTTTGAAAAATATATGATTGAAAATTCTCCTCATTCAGAAATAATTTCTGATCTGTATTTTAAAACAAGGGATTTCCTTTCGGAAGTATCTAAAATTGCAGCTATCTCGCGGGATAGTATTCATAGCGACAAGTACCAAATTATAAAAATGAACTTAACTTCCAGATATGACAGCCTTTTTAATGATTTGAGATCTTATTCCCTTGATCTGATAAACAATAATATTCAGTCCCCTGCAATAGTTATTGCTCTTTTTAATCAGACAGGAACTGACAACTATGTGTTCAATCCCCTTGATGATCTGGAAATTTTCAGTAAGGTTGATTCAATATTGTATTATCTTTATCCCGATTTTCCACCCGTGAAATCATTACATGAAAAGGTAATAGTCATTAAAGCACAATTTACACTTAAGGAAAAGCAACAAAGAAAATTAAAGGAAATTAATTGATTTCTAAAATTCAGCATTATGCGTTATTACATTCATTTATGTCTTATTTTATTCCCGCTTATTTTCTTTTCTTGTGCTGAACGGCACAAAACAACTCTAAAAGGGACATTATATAATGGTAAGGATGAAATGGTCTGGCTTGAACGGCTTAATATAAGTAAAACTGTTCCGGTTGACAGTCAAAAAATAAATAATAAAAATAATTTCAACTTTAAATTAAAAATTGAGCATCCCGATATTTTTTTTATTAAAAATAAAGATGGAAAAATATTTAATTTAATTATTCATCCTGGAGACAATATTGATCTGAGCGGTGATTATCATTCGCCTGATAAAAATTATACAATAAAAGGGTCTCCTGATTCAGAAAAAGTCAAAATACTGGTTGACAAACTTGAAGAAACAAAAGCGAATCTCAGGGAACTTGAAAATACTTTTTCAGAATTCTCTTCCCTTAGCGATGAACAATCACAGGAATATTTAAATAAAACTAAAGCAATTATTAAAGATCAGAGGGACTTTTCTATCAGATTTATCCTGAATAATATACATTCGTTATCAAGCATTTATGCCCTTTATCAGACTTATGCCCCGAACCAATTGGTATTAGGTGCCAACAGGGACTTGCAATATATGAAAATCGTTGCTGATACTTTATCTTTAATTTATCCGGATGCGCCTTTAGTTACTTCATTTGTAAAAGATGCCAGAGATTCAGAAAGTAAATATTATAATTTTCTGAGTATCTCCGAATTAATGAGCAAAGCTGAAACAGGGCTCCCGGATATTTCAATAATGGGACAAAACGGGAAAAATATCAGTCTTTCATCCCTTAAAGGAAAGACTGTACTTTTATACTTCTGGGCTTCCTCATCAGTTCCCAGTCGCGAACAGAATCCATCACTTCTCAATATTTATAAAAAATATAAAAATAAAGGTTTTGAGATTTATGCTGTTTCTTTGGATCCTGACAAAGAATCATGGGAAAAGGCTATCTGGGTTGATGAACTTGACTGGATCAATGTTTGTGAACTAAGTTATCCTGATTCTAAAGCAGCATTTACATATAACGTCAAAAAACTACCCACAAATTTCCTGATTAATTCATCTGGCGTAGTAATTGCGCGTGACCTTTATGGAAGGGAGCTTGAAAAATGGCTTGATAATATTCTGTAAATAATGAACCTGCCCGAAGGGAAAAATATATATTTCATTTCTGATGCTCATTTAGGTCTTCCTCCCGAAGAAAAAAGCAGGGCAAGGGAAAAACTATTAGTTGAATGGCTTGATTTTATTAAAGATAAAGCATATAGCATTTATCTTTTAGGTGATATTTTTGATTACTGGTTTGAATATCGGAAAGCAGTACCAAGGGGATTTGTCAGATTTTTGGGTAAGCTGGCAGAATTAAGCGATTTGGGAATAGAGATAAATTATTTTACAGGGAACCACGATATCTGGATTTTTAATTATCTGCCGGAAGAAACAGGACTTAAAGTTTTTAGAAAACCTGTTATAAAAGAACTAAACGGGAAAAAGTTTTATCTCGCACACGGGGATGGGCTCGGTCCTGGCGACTTTTCATATAAATTATTAAAAAAGATTTTTACATCAAAAGTCCTTCAATGGATGTATGCCAAAATACACCCTAACCTTTCCATCTCTTTTGCCCATAATTGGTCAAGGCGGAGCAGGCTCGCCAAAGGCAGCTATACACCTTTTAAAGGAATTGAAGACGAACAGCTTATTAAACATGCTTATGACGTTCTGAAAAATGAACACATAGATTATTTTATTTTTGGGCACAGGCATATTCCCATAGATTTAATGCTTAACCAATCAAGCAGGGTGATTTATACAGGTGACTGGTTTGTAAATTTCACCTATGTAGTATTTAATTCTGAAGGCCTTAAATTAGTCTATTATCCTAATAAGATAAAAAATTAGGATAAACCAGCCATTTTTTCAGGTAACACCCATTTGTCAAATTCTTCAGCACTTAAATAACCTAATCCAATTGCTGCTTCCTTAAGGGTAATATTTTCCTGATGTGCCTTTTTTGCAACTTGTGCTGCTTTTTCATATCCAATATAGGGATTCAGTGATGTAACAAGCATCAGGGAGTTTTTTAAATTTTTTTCAATGGTATGATAAACCGGTTCAATACCCCTTGCGCAATTTAAATCAAAAGATAAACAAGCATCACCAATTAATCTGGCTGATTCCAGGAAATTTTTAATCATTAGAGGTTTAAATACATTTAATTGAAAATGCCCATTACTTCCTCCAATATTAATTGTAACATCATTACCCATTACTTGAGCACAAACCATGGTTAAGGCTTCAGATTGAGTCGGATTAACTTTACCCGGCATAATTGATGATCCGGGTTCATTTTCAGGAATAAGGATTTCCCCTATCCCGCACCTGGGACCTGAAGCCAACACACGTATGTCATTTGCAATTTTCATTAAACTTACGGCAACAGTTTTTAGTGCACCTGAAGTCTCAACAATAGCATCATGAGCTGATAAAGATTCAAATTTATTTTTGGCACTGGTAAATTCAATACCTGTTAACTTTGAAATATGAAAAGCAACCCGTTCGGAATATCCCGGGGGAGTATTTATACCTGTCCCTACTGCAGTTCCCCCCAGGGCAATCTCTGATAAATGTGAAAAAGTATTTTTTATTGCATTTATTCCGTGATCAAGCTGGCTGACATAGGCCGAAAACTCCTGCCCCAGAGTTAATGGTGTGGCATCCATCCAATGTGTCCTTCCAATCTTAACAATTTTAGCAAATTGCTCAGCCTTTCTGTTAAGTGTATCTCTCAATGCCAATATTCCGGGAATAGTGTTTTCAATAAGTAACTTATAGGCAGAAATATGCATTGCAGTAGGGAAAGTGTCATTCGATGACTGGGATTTATTAACATCATCATTAGGATGAATTTCCGGAATCCCTTCTCCCAACTTATTTCCTGCAAGGACATGAGCCCTGTTTGATATTACTTCATTAACATTCATGTTGGTCTGGGTTCCTGAACCAGTTTGCCAGACAACAAGAGGAAACTGATCATCAAGTTCACCTGCAAGTATCTCATCACATACTGCAGAGATCAAATCAGCTTTTGACTTTGCTAATATACCCGATTCATAATTTGTAATAGCAGCAGCTTTTTTAAGACAGGCAAACGCTCTTATTATTTCCAAAGGCATTTTTTGATCTCCGATCTTGAAATTTTCAAGAGATCGTTGAGTTTGTGCACCCCAATATTTATCGGCAGGAACGTTTACCTGGCCCATGGTGTCTTTTTCAATCCTGTAAAGCATTTGTTAGTAATTTTATCTGGGAATATTCAAAAATAAAATAGTAATATAATTAAGCTTGTTGGCATCTGCAGAAATCCCGATTCCTACCTGTGTGTATAAACCATTTATAAGATCAGCATTCGCAGGATCAGACGAAATTTTATTAATTATTGAATCTGCAATGGCAAATTCACAAGTTTCCAAAATATATCCTGTATTTGAACCTCCAATTTTAGTTTTCAGATCATTAAAAACTAAATCAAGGCCTTCATCCGTAAGATTTTTGTTATTGGCCATCTTAATACTATGTTTTCGGGCCTGATTAAAAAGCAAAGGCTGAAAAACAAGCGTATTCTGTTTCTTAACTAATCTCTGATTATTAATTTTCTGTTGAATTTGTAATTCTACTGTCGATACCTGTAAAAACTCATCTTCTTTCTGACAGGAAAACAAAAAAATAAGAAACAAAAATAAGCCTGTTCGTAACTTACTTAAATTATTTAAATCAAACTTAAAATATTTAATCTCCATTCTTAAATAATTTTATCAATGTTCTCAACCGGATCACCAATAACGGCTTTATATTTACTTACAATCAAAGGCCTTCTTAACAATTTAGGATTATCACTGATAATCTTTATCCATTCATTATCATTATAATTTTTCCCTTTTAATTCTTTTTTGAATAACTCTTCATTTTCCCGCACCAATTCAGAAGGATGAACATTCATTTTAAGAATTATTTCTTTCAGGTCTTCCTGTTGAAGGCCTTTCTTAATATAATTGTATACAATATAATCGGATGTTTTTGATTGTAAGTACTTTAACCCACTCCTGCTTTTGGCACAATGAGGATTATGATAAACCTTAATTGTCATAAATATAGTTTGTTTTAATATTAATCGTTTCTGCCGTATTCTTTCAGATAGGCCCTGATGAAGTCATTTATATTCCCATCCAGAACATCCTGAACATTACCCTTTTCAACTCCTGTACGTAAATCTTTAACCAGCTTGTAAGGTTGCATTATATAATTTCTTATTTGTGAACCCCATTCAATCTTCTTTTTTTTGCTCTCAATTTCAGCTTGTTTTTCTTTCTTTTTTTGTAGTTCCAGTTCATACAGGTGAGATTTCAGGATACGCATTGCATTTTCCCTGTTCTTTAACTGGGAACGAGTTTCTGTATTCTCCACTACCAAACCGCTTGGTATATGCCTCACCCTTACTCCGGTATTTACTTTATTTACATTCTGTCCGCCAGCCCCTCCCGAACGGAAAGTGTCCCATTCCAGATCTGAGGGATTTATTAAAATTTCAATGTCTTCATCTATAAGGGGCGATACAAAGACTGATGCAAAAGATGTGTGCCTTCTTTGATTTGAATCGAAAGGAGAGATTCGCACCAGGCGATGTACCCCTGTTTCAGCTTTCAGATACCCATAGGCATATTCGCCGGAAAATTCAAGGATTACCGATTTTATACCTGCCTCTTCCCCTCTAAGCATGCTGACTTCCTTAACGGAATAATCATTCCTTTCACCCCAGCGTAAATACATCCGCATTAGAATCTCTGCCCAATCCTGACTCTCAGTCCCCCCGGCACCGGCATTTATTTTTAAATAAGCACCCAAAATATCTTCTTCAGAGCCCAATATGTTGCGAAATTCTAATTCTTCAATTACTGCAAGAGTGTCCTCGTATTGATTATATACTTCTTCTTCAGTAATATCCCCTTCCTCTAAAAATTCAAGTAAAACCAGAAGCTCGTCAATATGTTCTTTTACTTTCTGATATGAATCAGTCCAGCTTTTTAATCCGGCTATAACTTTTAAGGTATTCTCTGCATCCTTGCTATTATCCCAAAATCCAGGCTTCCTTGTCTTTTCTTCTTCCGATTCAATTTTTTTAAGTTTCTCATCAATGTCAAAGATGCCTCCTTAGCGAATCCTGGCGCTCCAAAAGTTCCTTAATCTGTTCTGTTGTTATCATAATCACCGAAATATAGGAATTTCAACTAATAAATTACAAAAGTATTAAAATACTCCTAATCATTTATAATTTTATTTAAAGCTTTATAAATAACTTCTGATTCAAAACCCCTTCCGGCAGCAAATCTAAACAAGCGTGCCTTCTTCTCCTGTAAGGATAAAGTTGACTTTAAAGTCCTTAATTTTTTATCCAAAAGATTTTCTAAATCCTCAAAATATGTAGAGTTCACTGTTCCCTCCAATAAATCATCTATAATTTTTCCGGAAATTTGTTTTGCCTGTAAAGCGTATTTTATTTTCAAATTTCCCCATTTTTGAAACTTTAATCTGTCATTGATAAAGGCTTCCGCATACCGTTGATCAGAAAAAAATTTTTCTTTTTCAAGAATATCAAGAATTTCATCATGATCAGTTTCACTTAGGCCCCAGTCCTTTAACTTTTTCCTTAGGTCATAACTGCACATTTCTTTTGATGAACATAATTTCATAAGTTTGTTAAGAGCTTCTTCCTGAGTAAGAGTTTTTTTGTTTTCCATAAACTGGCGGTTAATGTATAATTTTCTTTGATTATAGATAATTACATATTTATCACAATTTTTATTTAATATCGGTTATACTTTCTATTTCGTATAATAGTTCGGACCAGATTTCCTTAAAATTTTAACCTGATAATCCTGTCTTTGTTATTAATGTCTTTAGTAATCTTAATATCCTTAAATCCGTATGTCTTTGCGAGAGTTTTAAGCTCACCGCCCAGTTTCTCATTTATCTCACAATAACATAAACCATCCGCATTAAGATATTTTTTTGAAAAATCAAATATCTTCCTGTAATATACAAGAGGATCAGAATTATCAGTAAACAGTGCATGATAAGGTTCAAATTCTTTAACATGTGCTTTTATATGTTCCGCATCCTGTGGAAGTATATAAGGAGGATTGCTTACAATAATATTAAAATATTTCAGCGGCCAGTTATGTGAAGATTTCAAAATGTCATCCATAATAAAATTAACGGATACCTGATGCAATAATGCATTTTTAGCGGCAAGTTCCAGAGATTTTTTAGAAATATCCGTAGCAAATATTTTTGCTTTACTCAGATTATTAGCCAGAGAAACAGCAATACAGCCGCTTCCTGTCCCTATGTCCAAAATAAAAGGTTTGGTTAATTTATTTTCCTTAATTATAAGATCAACAAGCTCTTCTGTCTCAGGTCTTGGTATAAGAACATGACTATTTACAAAAAAGGATAAGCCATAAAAATGTGCCTTCCCTAAGACATATTGTACAGGTTTATGATTTTTTAGCCCTGACAATTTACTTTTTAAATCAGCTAATTGATTATCAGAAATTAAGGTTGTAGGCTCCAGGGATATCTTTATATTATTATATCCTATTGATTCAAGCAATAAAAGAGCAATACTTTGGCTCTCTCTTTCACCATAAAGCGGATAAAGTTCACTAATCAAATATCTGTATGTTTCAGAAAGCTCCAAAATGATTATTTTTGATCAAAATTAATAATTCTAATTGTGAATATCAGGCCGGATAAAAAATATATGCTTCGCTGCCTTGAACTGGCAGCAAAAGGCTTAGGCTTCACTAAATCAAATCCGCTTGTAGGCTGTGTAATCGTTTATAAGGAACATATTATTGGCGAGGGATATCACAGGGAGTTTGGAGGCCATCATGCAGAAGTTATTGCTATCGAATCAGTTGTCAATAAATCATTACTTAAAGACTCCATTTTATATGTGAATCTTGAACCCTGTAATCATTTTGGTAAAACTCCGCCCTGTACACGTAAAATAATAGATTCCGGGATTCAAAAGATTGTAATTGGAAATTCTGATCCTAACCCGGAAGTATCAGGAAAGGGAATCGAGTTTTTAATTAAAAAGGGGCTTATTGTAGAATCAAACTTTATGGAAAAAGAATGCAGATTCCTGAACAGAAGATTTTTTACTTTCATTAATAATTCCCGGCCCTATATTATTCTGAAATGGGCACAATCACAGGACAAATTTATAGATGGGCGTACAGGGCCTGATGACCAAAAGCAAAGGAGTATAATTAGCGGGGAAAGATCACAGATTTTCGTTCATAAATGGCGGGCAGAAGAAATGGCAATAATGGTTGGGGCAAATACGGCAAACATGGATGATCCCTCACTTACTGTCAGGGCCTGGACAGGAAATAATCCTTTGCGTATTCTTATAGAACGTAAGACACGTATAAACCGGGACCTGAAAATGTTTCATGACGGAATTAAAACTTTAATGTATTCGTGCCATGAAGGAAGGAGTTCAGCAAATGTAGAATATATTTATATTGACCCTGAGAATTTCACTTTAAAAAACATTCTTGCAGATATGAAAAAAAGAGGTATTATAAGCCTTTTGGCAGAAGGGGGCAGCACCCTTATCAATATTTTTTTAGCTCAAAACCTTTGGGACGAAGCAAGAATATTTACTGCACCCTTTAACCTTGAGCGAGGATTAAAAGCACCTGTCATTAGCCCTTCCGGTGAAATTTATTGGATAGAAGAAGATAAGCTGGAAATAATTTTTAACAGAAACCCCGGACCTTAATATAATTCTCCTTTTGATTGGCTCTTTATTAATAAGGTTCAAAATATACAACAAAATAAAATAATCTGCCCCGGTAATTTATAATCAGGATAATTACATCTGTTATTTGGCAAATTATAAATTACAAAAAATAACAGACGTAATTCTTAAAAAGTAGCATATTTAATCCGATCCTTATCCCAAAACGGGGAAGTAAATATTGCTGGTAATATTTCCTCAGGTTTATCGACCACTTTCCATATATCACCGTAGATTTGGTGCATAAATCTTTCCCGTATGATACGTGATAAAAAGGACAATAGTTCATCATAAAAACCATTAGTATTTAAAATAATTACAGGCTTTACATATTGTCCCAGTTGCTTCAAAGTTATTACTTCTGTTAATTCTTCAAGGGTGCCTATTCCGCCGGGAAGTGCTATTACAGCATCGCTTCCTTCGATCATAACTTCTTTACGCCGTGGAATATTTTCAACTATAAGAAGCCTGCTTATTCCGGTATGAGCCCATTCCCTTTCTTTCATAAAATGTGGAATGACACCAATTGCAGTGCCTTCATTTTCCATTACACTGTCGGCAATAGCGCCCATTAAACCTGCGCCGCCCCCGCCATATATTAAATCTATTTGATTGTCTGCAAGAATTTTTCCAAATATCTTTGCTTCTTTAATATAAATCTGATCTACCCTTGAACTGGAAGCACAAAATACACATACTTTTTTTACATCCATTATTAAAGTAAAGCTTCCAGTTTACTAACAATTATGCTTTTAGGTACAGCGCCAACCTGTTTATCAGCAACAGCTCCATTTTTAAAGAATAAAATTGTCGGAATGTTCCTTATACCATAACGCATAGTAATGTCAGGATTATTATCTACATCCAGCTTACCTACAATTGCACTTTCTTTGAAATCTTCTCCAACTTCATTAACAATAGGACCAATCATTTTACAGGGGCCACACCATTCTGCCCAAAAATCTACAATTACAGGTTTGTCTGATTTCAAAACAATTTCATCGAAATTGTTGTCTGTTAATTCTAAAGCCATATAAATTTTATTTAAATTAAAAAATAATAAAAATCAATTCAATGAATATGCAATTTCTTTAGTATTTTCAAGAAACGAAATTAAATTATCCGTGAGTTCAATATAATTGTTTCTTGAAAATAAATCAATTTTTAAATTAGTTTCATTATCAACAATCTGAAATCTTAAATGTTTTAACCTTATATTTTTTTCAGGCTTCTGAATAAATTCAGAAATTTTTTCAATAAACTGATCAGTAACAAACTCCGAAGGGATGGTTATTCTAACAGCTTTTACCATTTCATCTTTAATTTCAGACAGCATATGAATACTCTTAATTTTGAGATCAAGGCCTTTACGCTTATCTTTTTGGGAAATCCATTCTTCCACATTTGCTTTTATTAACAGGCTCATTCCCGGATCAAAATAATTTTTAAAGTTTACAAAATCATTTCCCCACAAACGAAGCTGATAAGAATCATAATAATCTTCAAGCATAGCAATTCCATAAGGCCTGTTATTTTTTGGTGAAATCCCCTGTCTGAAAGATTTGACTATTACAGGAAATGCGATCTCCTTTCCTTTAAGTTTGTCGAGAGAATTATTAATTTCATGGAGGCCGGAATTACAAAAATTACGTATCTCAACTTTAAATCTGTCAAGTGGATGAGCTGTAAGATACATCCCAATCAGCTCTTTTTCCATATTTATTTTCTCAAGTAATGGCCAGTCTTCAGATACAGGAGGAGCAGGCTTCACAATGGTATCTGCCTGTGCGCTGCCAAAAAGTGTTTGTTGGGCAGTATCTTTCTCTCCCTGCAATTTTAAACCATATTTGATTAAATTTTCTATAAAACTTAAATTATTTTCAGAAATTGAAAAATACTGTCCTCTGTTTATTACAGGAAAGCAATCAAAAGCACCTGCAGCTACAAGGCCTTCAAGCGTTTTCCTGTTAGCTGCATGCAAATTAGTCCGTTCAAAAAAATCATAAATATCCTGGTAAAATCCATTTTTTCGTCTTTCTTCAATAATCAAATTCACGGCATTTTCCCCAACCCCCTTTATTGCACTTAACCCGAATCTTATATTACCTGTTTGATTAACAGTAAATTTAACATTACTTTCATTAATATCCGGCCCCAATACTTCAATATTCATTCTTCTGCACTCATCCATAAAAAAACTAATCTTTTTGATATCAGTAATATTCCGGCTAAGCACAGCTGCCATAAATTCGGCAGGGTAATGAGCTTTCAGATATGCAGTTTGATATGATACAAGAGCATAACATGTTGAATGTGATTTATTGAATGCATACTGGGCAAAAGCTTCCCAATCAGCCCATATCTTTTCAACTATTGATAATTCAAATCCATTTTTCTGACATCCGGCAAGGAACTTTTCCTTCATTTCATCCATCATCCGGCGAATTTTCTTTCCCATGGCCTTCCTGAGTGAATCAGCTTCACCCCTTGAAAAACCGGCCAGCTTCTGTGAAAGTCTCATCACCTGTTCCTGATAAACTGTTATTCCATATGTTTCCCTCAGGTCATCTTCCATTTCTTTGAGTGCATAGACTATATCCTCCCTACCATGTTTACGGTTTATAAAATTAGGGATATACTCCATCGGACCGGGGCGATAAAGGGCATTCATAGCAATCAGATCTTCCAATCTGTTCGGCTTTAAATCCCTTAAATATTTTTTCATTCCTGCAGATTCAAACTGAAAAACGCCCGTTGTTTCACCCTTACTGTAAAGTTCAAAAGTATTCGTATCATCAAGGGGTATTTCATTGATATTGACATCAATGTCTTTTGTGTCTTTTATAGTCTTTATTGTATCTTTAATAATGGAAAGCGTTTTCAGTCCCAGAAAATCCATTTTCAACATACCAACGTCCTCAACCTGTTTTCCATCATACTGACTAATTAAAAGATCAGAATCTTTTGAGGTACAGACAGGTATATGCTCAATGAGATCATCCCTGCCAATTATAATTCCACATGCATGAATTCCGGTATGCCTTACTGATCCTTCCAGTATTCCGGCATATTTAAGTGTGGATGCAATCAATTCATTGTCCGAATCCCGCTCCTTTTTTAATTCAGGAACCTCATTATATGCCGATTTTAAAGTAGTCCCCGGTCTTTCCGGGACAAGTTTTGCTAATCTGTCAGATTCAGAAAGAGGAAGCCTTTGTATCCTGGCTACATCACGAATAGCCATTTTCGCAGCCATAGTCCCAAATGTAATAATTTGTGCCACCCTTTGCTTACCATACTTTTCTACAACCCATTTTAATATTTCTTCCCTTCCGTCTTCATCAAAATCAATATCTATATCGGGCATCGAGATTCTATCAGGATTAAGGAACCTTTCAAACAACAAATTATATTTAATAGGATCGATATCTGTAATTCCGATACAGTAGGCCACAACCGAGCCTGCAGCCGATCCTCTGCCAGGGCCGACAGAGATACCCATTGCACGGGCATTATTTATGAAATCCTGAACAATAAGAAAATATCCGGGATAACCCATTCGTTTAATCACTCCAAGTTCATATTCCAAATTTTCTCTTATTTCAGGACTTATTTCTTTGTATCTTTTTTCAGCTCCACTAAAACTAAGATGTCTTAAAAATTCATCGTCATCATTAAAACCAGCCGGTAAGGGGAAATTTGGCATGACAGCTTCTTTATTCAGCTTATATTCCTTTACCTTATCAACAATTTCCATTGTATTTTGCAAGATTTCAGGAATATCAGCAAACAGCGAATACATTTCAGGTCTGGTTTTCATCCATTCCTGCCGGGTATATTTTAAACGGGAAGGATCATCGATATCCTTTCCCGTACTAAGACATATAAGCCTGTCATGAGCAGCTGCATCCTCCTCATTCACAAAATGAACATCATTTGTTGCAACACACTTTACATTATGCTTTTTACCAATTTCAAGAAGTACCTGATTAACAAACAACTGGTCTTTGTAAACTTTCTCGTTCATTTCAGGGTCTTCGGAAGGATGCCGCATTAATTCAAGATAAAAATCATCCCCGAAAATATTTTTATATTCCAGCAATGCCTTTTCCGCACTCTCAATTCCTTCTTCCATAATCAACCTGGGTATTTCGCCTCCCAGACATGCTGAAAGCGCTATCAGGCCGGTACTGTATTTTCTTATAAGTTCCTTATCTACTCTCGGCTTATAATAAAATCCTTCTATGTAGCCATAAGAAACCAATTTTATAAGATTATGATATCCCTGCAAGTCTTTGGAAAGAACAATAAGATGATCGCCATTTGCATCTATTTTATCTTCTTTGGAAAACCTGGATCTTCTTGCAACATAAAGTTCACATCCAATAATTGGTTTTATTCCATTTCTCATAGAGTCAGAATGAAACATTTTGACTCCAAACATATTTCCATGATCAGTAATTGCCAGGGCGGGCATACCATCCTTTTTTGCCTTTGCAATTAACTCTTTTATTGAAGCGGCCCCGTCCAGGATAGAATATTGTGTATGCACATGTAAATGTACAAAAGGCTGCTTAAAGTCGGTTTCATTGTCAGGGGCTTCTTTTTCATCCTTTATTTCAACAGGCGGAAGGTCTATAGTTAATTTCTCAGCAGGTGAGTGTTTAAGATGATCATCCTGAAATGGGAAAGGTTCTATATTTAGCTTCATAAACTCCTCATATTCACCTTTTGTAACAGGGAGGTCATTCTCTTTTATTACTCCAAGCCTGATAAGTTCAAGAAAGCATCTTGCAGTAGCATTTACGTCAGCTGCGGCATCATGGGCATCACTAAAACTTTCATTAAATAATTTCATATAGAGTTCGCCAAGGCCCGGCCATTTATATTTTCCACCTTTACCTCCGGGCAAAGCGCAATAATCAGTAGAAATAACTTTAGTACATAATTTAGGTTTTTCAAGAAAACAATTATTTATACCCGTACGGATATACTCTGCTGCAACAATATTTATATCAAATTCAATATTATGGCCAATTAACAGGGATGCAAGCTCAACATCATGCGAAAACTCAGTCATTACCTCTTTTAAGTCATATCCATGCATTTCAGCCATTTTTGTTGAAATCCCGTGAACTTTTTCGGCAGCATAAGGTATAACAAAACCGTCAGGCTTAATGATAAAATTCTTAGCTTTTATAAAATTCCCTTTCAGATCATGAATTTGCCATGCTAATTGCACGATCCTGGGCCAGTTCGCAATTTCATGCAATGGAGCATTATCCCTTAGAGGTAATCCTGTTGTTTCGGTATCAAAAATCAGAAACATTTCTCAGCAAATCCTTTTTAAATTAATTTAACATGCCTGTCTGACCTGTTAATGTAATATATTGGTTGAAAGCTGATTTCAGCTTTTTAATAAGTGATTTATCCGTTTTAACCAAGATTCAAATTTACAATAATTGTTTCTATCAAAACCGTATTGTTAATAAAGCATTGATAACTTTTTCCCAAAAAAAATAAGTTTGCGCAATTTTGATTAATTGTATATTTATTTTAATTTTGCACCTCTTAAAAAAACAAATATTAATTTATTTAAACTATTTGAGTATGCCTGTAAAGATCAGACTAGCACGACGTGGACGTAAAAAAAGTCCGTATTATCACATTGTTGCAGCTGATAGCAGGGCGCCACGGGATGGCAGATACATTGAAAAACTCGGTATTTATGATCCGAAAACAAATCCTGCAACCATTGAACTCGATTTCGATAAGTCGTTGGAATGGCTTGTAAAAGGCGCTCAACCTACAGATACCTGCAGGGCTATCTTGTCTTATAAAGGAGTTTTATATAAAAAACATCTCCTTACCGGTGTGAAAAAAAATGCTTTTTCTTTAGAAGAAGCTGAAAGAAAATTTGCTGAATGGATGACAATGAAAGAATCGAAAATTCAATCGAAAATTGATTCAGTCAAAAAATCAAGCCAAATGAAAGCTGAAGAGAACCTTAAAGAAGAGTCTAAAAAGCGGGAAGTAATGGAGAAAGAATTAGCTAAAAAGCGTGCTGCAATAGCCGAAGCTGATAAAGCTGAAGAAGCTGAAAATGCAGCAGTAGCTGAAAAAACTGAAGCAGACGTAGAAGCAACAGTTGAAAAAGTTGAAGAGGGGGAAAAATCCATAGAAAACCCTCCTGCTGAAGAAAATGATAAGGAATAACGCTTCTCATACTGGTATCGTATTGAAACAACACGGTACCAGAGGAGAAATATTAATTCACTTCAAAAATATAGACCCTGAAGGGATTGAACCGGGAGATACTTTATTCATTGAACTAAACGAAACCTTAGTCCCTTTTATCATAAATGAAATCTCATTGAGGGAAAGTTCCGCAGTTTTTAAGTTAGAATATGTAGACTCTGTTAGCGAAGCTGCAAAATTTTCCGGATGCAATGTTTTTTTTCCTGATAATATCTATAATAAAATAAGAAAAAAAACAGCGCCTGGTCTCTCAACATTAATTGGTTATTCATTCATTGATTTAACAACGGGAGTAAAAGGTGTAGTCAAAGAATTTATTGACCATGAATTAAACCCGTTACTTGTAATTAAATCATCCGGTCAAGAATTTCTGGTACCGGTAAACTCTGAAATTATAAGTTCAATTGATCACATGGAAAGGAAATTGGAAGCCAGGCTCCCTGATGGATTAATAAATCTTTAATTAGCTGCCATAGGATATTTCAGGGCTATCTCCTTTTCATACCTGATTATGCGGTTTTTCCATTCCTCGGGAACAGCTATGGTATGGTTCATGCTCACATCAAATGCAACGAGAACAGACCAGCCGGATGATTTTACCTCACCGGTATTTCTGCTTATTATTTTTTGTTTCATTGTAATACTTTTATTTCCTATCATCTCAATCCTGGTTTCAACATCTATCTTATCATCAATTAAAATTGGAATGAAATAATCAACTTTAATGGAAACAATAACGAGTGAAGACTTTTTCCAATTTATTTCATTGCCAAGGACCTGCTCAAAATACTGCATCCTGGCATAATCAAAATAATATTGGTGAACTGCATTGTTCACATGACCCAAAATATCCACATCATTAAACCTGATCTGTATAGGTGTGATGTGTCTGAAAAGCACTGTCTCTTTACTCATTTTTTAAAAAATTAGTTATACAATAACATTAAAAGGCTAAGTTTATAAATTAAATTCATAAATGCAACTATTCCGGTAAAGCATTTTAAATAATCGATTATATCACTGTATTCCAGATGTTTATCAGGGTTATTGAATATTATTTTTTTTAAAAACTTAATTATAAAATATATAATCAGTTAATAAAACAAATGAGATAGCAGACAACAATAAAATCTAAATTATTGAAATTCTTTTTTTAAAAATAAATACTGCAATATTTCTCAGATATTCTAATTACGTAGAATCTTAAAGCTGCCTCCCCTGTCAACTTTGATTAATCCCGAAGGTTCATTTTTAAAATTTTCATCCTGTCGCCAGTTTACAATATAATCTACTTTATTTTTAATATAATCGCTAATCTCAGCAAATGAAGCAGGTGCTGCCTGTCCGCTTTTATTGGCTGATGTGGAAACCAATGGGGCCCCAATTTGCCTGATTAATTCAAAGCAAAAAATGTCGGAAGTTATACGTATCCCTATACTGCCATCTTTTGCAATAAGGGAAGGTGCAACATTATATGCATCCGGATAAATAATTGTTAATGGCTTAGTTGAAGTTTTAATTATCTGCCTGGTAATTTCAGGAATATCTTTTATATATAAGCTTAAGTTTTCCTGCTTATCAAGCAATATAAGCATAGCTTTGTTCTCATCCCTTTCTTTTATCGAAAAAATTCTTCTTACTGCTTTTTCGTTAAGTGCACTACATCCAATACCCCAAATTGTATCTGTTGGATATAAAATTATTCCACCCTGCCTGAGTATATCGGCAGTTTTCATAATTTCATCCTGCATGCTCATAATAATCGTTTATATAAATCAAATAATTGTTTTGTAGTTCTCTCAGGACGAAATAAAAGTGCATGTTTTTTCCCTTCCTTAATCATATTTTTTCTTAATTCCGGGCTATTTAATACTTCCTGAATTGAATTAGCTAATTCTTCAATATTAAAGGGGTCCACATAAACAGATCCTTTCCCTCCCGTTTCTTCAAGACAACTTCCTTTTGATGTAATTACCGGAGTCCCAACATTTAGTGCTTCCAGGACAGGTATTCCAAAACCTTCATAAATTGATGGATAAATAAACAATAACGAACCGGCATAAATTGCAGGAAGATCTGTTTCGGGGATCTGATTTAAAAAATATAAATTTAAAATATTATTTTCAGTAATATATTCCCTTATCTTTTTCATATAAGATGTTTCTCCTCCAATAATAACCAAAGGGACTTCAATTTTAAATTTATGTAAAGCCTTTAAAATGCTTAACAGGTTCTTCCTCTCTTCTATGGTACCAACATATAAGATATATTCACCGGGGAGAGAATATTTATTCCGGATGCTGTCAAAGGTCTCAGGTTCTATTTTATTATAAAATATGGGTGAGCAATCCTGATAAATAACCTCAATTTTAGAATTATCGATATCAAAAAAATGCTGTATATCTCTTTTAGTCTGCTCACTGACTGCAATAACCATATCAGCAGCACGGACGCTGTATCTGAATTTCCTTTTATATATCTCTCTGTCAGCAAAAAAATAAGTTTTAGGATAATGAAGGAATATCAGATCATGTATAGTTACTACTTTTTTAATATTACTGCTCTTAAAACCAAATGGGAGCTCATTACTTAGACCATGAAAAATATCAATCCGTTCCCTTAGTAAAATTCCCGGCAAACCAAACGATCTCCAAAAAGCAGGAAAATATCGAAAAAATAATGTGTCAGGTTGAACAACAATACATCTTTCAGGTGGAAAATTTCCGACTGTCATCTCTCTTCCGGGATTATAAAGAATATAATTATTTCCCGGATACATACTAACCAATTGTCTGATAACATTTCTGCTATAATTTCCCAGTCCGGTAAAATTATTAAAAGCTCTTTTTGCGTCAAATCCGATCCTCATTAGCCCTTGTTTTTATTATTCAAAATATTTTCTTATTCAAATAATTGTTTACAATCCTTTTTTATTGTTTTTATAAGCTTACTACTGATGCGTTAAAATTTATTAACTAAATAAATTTCTTTGTTCTTTGACA
>CAZLXM010000047.1:0-28259 GCA_964563105.1 uncultured Bacteroidaceae bacterium | reverse complement strand
AGTAATTAAAAAAGAATTTTGAAAATGGGTGTCCTATCCGGAAAACAGGAAAAAGATTTTGAAGTATGAAAAAACTTGTCGAAATTTGATTTTGAGTAATTCAACAAAGAATTATTTTTATTACTATTAATCGTCCCAATATACTGATTATAAATATTATATAAAATTTTCTTTTATTTATAGCTTTTAACAATTTTCAAAACAAGTCAAATTGAACACGCATTTAAAAATTATTTTGATTTGTTGAATTTTAATCGAGATCAGTTAGAAAAATTATCAAAAATATCCAATAAACAAATATTAACTAAAATGACAAAAAGAAAGTATTCCAGGCGGGAATTTGTTAGACAAAATTCGCTTGCAGGTTTGGGAACAGCGGCTGCTATGGGGATTTCCCCTTCCATTTTTGCTGCTTCCACAAATATAAATACTCCGGCTATACTTGGAGGAAAACCGGTAAGGTCAGCAGCCTGGCCCTCATGGCCTGTCTGGGATCCTAAAACCGATGAAGAACTGCTTATTAAGGTTATCAGAAGTGGCATATGGTCACGTCAGAAACTTGTTACTGAATTTGAGAATAAATGGGCTGAAATAAACGGGGCCAAACGCTGCCTTACAACTGTAAATGGGACCAACGCACTGATTTGTGCTATTAAAAATCTTGATATAGGCGCCGGTGATGAAGTAATTACCACTCCATTTACATTTATTGCAACACCACTTTCCATTTTACAAAACGGAGCTATGCCGGTTTTCTCTGATATTGATCCTGACACTTTTCAGATTGATCCTGATAAGATTGAGGCGAAAATAACATCACGTACAAGAGCATTGCTTCCGGTACATATTTATGGCCTTCCTGCAAATATGGAAAGGATCATGGCTATTGCAAAAAAACACAATTTATTAGTTGTGGAAGATGCCTGTCAGGCATGGCTGGCAGAGATAAATCACAAAAAAGTTGGGACATTTGGCAATGCCGGCTGCTTCAGCTTCCAGAATTCCAAGCATATTCCAATGGGAGAAGGAGGTGCAATAATCAGTGATGATGAGAAATTCATAGACAGATGTTATTCTTACCATAACTTTGGTGGTTTAAATATTATGGGAACAAAAATGCGACTGGCAGAATATCAGGCAGCAATTGGCCTGGCCCAGTTGGCAAGGCTGGATATGCAAACAACAAAACGAAATGAAAACGCCGATTACCTGAGATCAATCCTCAGAAAGATCCCGGGAATATTGCCTCATAAGTTATACGATAATGTAACAAGAGGGGCTTATCACCTGTTCCCATTCAGATATAAAAGTGAAGAATTTAAAGGCTTATCCCGGGCAGAATTCATAAAAGCACTCAACGCTGAAGGAGTCTCATGTAGCAGTGGATATAGTGCAGGGCTCAACAATAAACCTTACCTGAATGATGCTTTTCAATCTAAGAACTTTCAAAAAATGTATCCAAAAGAAATGCTTGATTTCAATGCATACATCGAAAGAAACCGCTGCCCGATAAATGACAGGTCATGTAATGAAGAGAATGTTTCCTTTCCACAGCGTGTTCTCCTGGCAGAAAAAACTGATATGGATTATATTTTCAGGGCAATAGAGAAAATATACAATAATGCTGAAATGATAAAAAATAAAATGAACAAATAAATCTTTTTATTTCTACTTTAGCCCTTTACAGATATTAACAATGAATTCTGCAAAAATCGGGCCTACAGTTTGATTAGCCAGGGTATTTGGATGAGAATCACCGGAAGAATGGTTCTTTTCATATTCATATTTAAGACAGTTAACAGCTCCATATTTTGGATCAGGATTACTTTCTGCGGTATATGCAAAAAAATCAAAAATATGGATATTTGGATGCTTGCTGCCATCTTCAGTAAGCCATGAAGTCTTTACCCAATTAACAAACTCTCTTGCCCTGGCTGCATCTGACGGATTAGTACTTAAACGGTGAAGAGGTGCCAGTGTCCAGACAATAAAGGTAGTTTCGGGATAAGAATCCATTAATTTTCTTAAAGCCCTGTATTGCAGCTTATAATTTTCCAAAGTTTTAAACTCGGAACTTACTGAAGGATTACCACTGTCTTTTTTGATAGATGCTCCCGGAAAACAATGTTTAAAAATTATAACATCATATTCTTTTGTAAGTTTATCCATACAGGCGATATTGTCATTCGTGTTATCGCAATTATTATTTATCCAAAGGTTCCAATAATCATAAGGATAATTAGCCCAGGGATAGGGCTTATTTGGATAACTACGTTCAAAAGCCTGGTAACTTGTCCCATTCTTTTTATTATAGTCCGATATCCATTCTTTTACTTTTCCTTCATTCCAAACATTCCCTCCGGTAGAATGGTGCAGAAAATAAATTTTTTGCCCTTCTGTACTTACTATTATCAATAATAAGCAAATTAAGGTAAATAGTTTTCTAATTTTATTCGACATTTTTAAATTCTTTTTTAGCTATTAAATTATTATAAAATAATTTGTTATGAATATACAATTCTTTATTTAATTTTCATAAATCTTTTGAATAAGCATCCACTATAAAATAACTTAGCAGCGAATTACATGAAATCATAAAAAGGATTATATAGATATTCAAAACTTTTGCTTTGAGAAATAAACACAAATCCGGAAAATGAAATTTTCGAAATAAATTTTTAATCAATGCAACTACGAAAATAAAATTTTTACTAATTCGTTTAACATGTGAACATTAGATATTTTCAGCAAGCCAGTTTCCAACTTCCGATGTTTTATAGGCCTTATCTACAGCAATATCTGTAGTAACCACTCCGGCTTTCATAGATCTTTCCACAACGTTTCTTATGGCCGCAGCTTCTTTAGTTAAATTCAACGATATTTCCAGAAGCATGGCAGCTGAAAGTACCATAGCCAAAGGATTCGCAATGTCTTTACCTGCAGCCTGGGGATAAGAACCATGTATAGGCTCAAATACTGAAGTATGGATGCCAATTGATGCGGATGGAAGCAATCCCAAAGATCCTGTAATAACACTGGCTTCATCAGAAAGAATATCACCAAACATATTTTCTGTGACTATAACATCAAACTTTTTTGGCCATTGAATGATCTGCATTGCAGCATTATCCACAAACATGTAATCCACTTCTATTTCTTTATAACCAGGGGCCATCTCCTGAACGGTTTCTCTCCATAACCTGGAGGTTGCCAGTACATTAGCCTTATCAACTACAGTCAGTCTTTTATTTCGTTTTAGTGCATATTCAAAACCAAGCTTAACAATGCGCTCTATTTCTTCCCTGGTATAAGTACATGTATCGTATGCTTTTGTATTATCTTCAGAGCGGCCCCGAGGTTCTCCAAAATAAATTCCTCCGGTAAGCTCCCTTATAACAACAAAATCAGTTCCTTCCACAAGGTCGGAACGTAAAGGGGATTTATGGATAAGAGACGGGAATGTGGTAACAGGACGAATATTGGCATATAAACCTAAATTTTTCCTCATGGTTAAAAGACCTTGTTCAGGCCTGACCTTAGCTTTTGGATTATTATCATATTTTGGCTCTCCAATGGCTCCAAAAAGCACAGCATCAGAATCCATGCATAGTTTAAATGTTTTTTCAGGAAAAGGATCGCCAACTGCATCTATAGCAGCTCCACCTACCAATGCTTCAGTAAAATGAAATTCATGATTAAATTTTTTTCCAACAGCAAGCATTACTTTTTTTGCCTGATCAATGATCTCCGGCCCTATACCATCTCCTGGTAAAACTGCAATTTTATATGTCATTTTTAAACTTAAATATTGTTTCTAATTGTAAAAAAAATCAATCACTTTATTTTAATGCACCCTTACGAAATACTCATTTTTGCAATAACGAATTATTAACTTCCATCCTCCCCTTTCAAGCTCCTCCATCTACCAATACCTTTTAACCAATATCCATCCACTTTCTCAATCACCCGTTACTTGTCACCCCCGTTACCCGTCATTTCATCTCTCAGTCACCTCCCCCCTAGAACGTCTCAATAACATTCAGCATCCTTGTAGTACTTTTTATTGCCGCCACAGTCTGATCAGAATCCAAGCCTCTGGTTTTAAAAGTTCGTCCATCAAAATTCCAGGTGATCATACATTCAACCAGGGCATCAGTTCTTCCTCCCGGCGGAATTGTTACTACATAATCAATCAAAAGCGGATGTTTTTTATTCAGTTTATCATATATCTTCCACAAGGCTTTCATAAAGGCGTCATATTGACCATCGCCGGAAGCCGTCTCTTCATAAACCTTTCCATCCAGGTCAATACTAAGTGTGGCAACAGAACGGAGACCGGCAGCCACTGATAAGGAATAATTACGTATTTTAATTTTTTCCTCAACACGCTGACCTTTAAGAACATCAGAAATAATATATGGAAGGTCTTCCTTGGTAACAGTTTCCTTTTTATCACCTAATTCAATAATACGATCGGTAATTAGTTTCATATCATGTTTATTCAACTTAATACCCAGATCTTCCAGATTTTTGATAATACTGGCCTTACCAGACATTTTTCCAAGTGCATATTGTCTTGTCCTGCCGAAACGTTCGGGAAGAAGATCATTAAAATAGAGATTATCTTTATAATCACCATCAGCATGAATACCACTGGTTTGTGTGAAGACATTCTCACCTATAAGCGGCTTGTTTGCCGGGATCCTTATTCCTGAAAAAGATTCAACAAGTTTACTTACAAAATAGAGTTTTTCCTCATTAACCGACAAATCAAATTTCAGGTGGTCTTTTACAATACCAATAACACTGGAAACAGGCACATTTCCGGCTCTTTCCCCAAGTCCGTTCACAGTAGTATGAATTCCAGTAATTCCGGCTTTAATAGCTGAAAAAACATTTGCTGTTGCAAGATCATAATCATTATGGGAATGATAATCAAAATCCAGATGCGGAAACCGCGTTTTCATATCAAGGCAAAACTCATATGTTTCCAGATGGTTCAAAATCCCAAGTGTATCCGGAAGCATATATCTGTCAATATTTTCATGCTGTAAATTATCCAGCATAAAGTACATATAATCAGGTGAATTTCTCATCCCGTTTGACCAGTCTTCAAAATAAATATTCACCTTTATATTCATTGTACCGGCATTTTTAATAACAGCCTTTATATCTTCCAGATGTTGCTCAGGTGTTTTTTTCAGCTGATATTGACAATGCTTTAGAGAACCTTTTGTAAGAAGATTAATTACCCTGCCACCAACGTTTTCAATCCATTTCAGGGACTCAAGACCATCCACAAAACCAAGCATCTCAACCCTGTCCAGATAGCCATGTTCCTGTGCCCAGTCGAGGATCATTTTCGCTCCTTTATATTCTCCTTCAGAGACACGCGCTGAAGCAATTTCAATTCTGTCTACATTTAAATCCTCAAGTAATAATTTAGCGATACTAAGTTTCTCAGTAGCAGTAAATGAAACTCCGGAGGTTTGTTCCCCATCCCTGAGAGTAGTATCTAATATATTGATTTTCATTTTTTACTGATTGGAGTACATTTTATTTTCAAATTCCACAATTTTATCCTTCAGGCTTAATAAATAATCAATATCATCATAACCGTTAAGAAGACATTCTTTTTTATAAGCATTAATTTCAAATTTCTCTTTCTTGCCTGAAGATATAATGGTTATTTCCTGGTTAATAAGATCAACCCTGAATTTTGCACCAGGATCTTTCTCTATCGCATTAAATATTTTTTCAAGAAATTGATCTGTAACCTGAACTGGTAAAAGACCGTTATTCAGGGCATTATTTTTGAAAATATCGGCAAAAAAGCTGGATACAACAACTTTAAACCCATAATCGTAAATAGCCCAGGCAGCATGCTCACGACTTGAGCCACTGCCAAAATTTTTTCCTGCAACCAGAATACTTCCGGAAAATGAACTATTATTCAACACAAAAGCGGGTTTAGGCTGATTATTTTTATCGAATCGCCAGTCTCTGAAAAGGTTTTCACCAAATCCATCACGGGTTGTGGCTTTTAAAAATCTTGCCGGTATGATCTGATCAGTGTCAATATTCTCAATAGGCAAAGGTACTGCCGTGGATTCGATAGTTATAAATTTAGATATTGCCATGATTATTATATAATAGTTTAATTTTTATTATTTTCTTTCCTTAAATCCAGATCGTTTATACTTTTTAATGAAACTTGTATAAAATATTTCCAGGATATTAATTTCAAAATAGCTAAAAATCATCTTTGATTGGAATAGTATCTATTTTATTAAATGAAGTTTCAAATTAAAATTATTTTTAATCTGCATTAACTTAAGGTTTTACGATTTCACCTGCAACAGCTACAGCAGCAGCAAGTAATGGACTAACAAGCATAGAGCGTGCCCCCGGCCCTTGTCTTCCTTCAAAATTTCTGTTGGAAGTAGTAACTGCAAGCTTCCCTTCAGGAATTTTATCTTCATTCATTGCAAGACAGGCTGAACAACCCGGTTGACGTAACCTGAAACCTGCTTCTTCAAGTATCTTAGTCAAACCTTCTTCATTAGCTTGTTTTTCAACCTGTTTTGAGCCGGGAACTATCCATGCAGTTATATTATCGGCTTTTTTTCGCCCTTTAACATAGTTAGCAACTATCCTGAGATCCTCGATTCTTCCATTAGTACAACTGCCAATAAAAACATAATCGATCTTTTTTCCAATAACTGCTTCTCCGGGTTTAAATCCCATATAGTTTAAGGCCCTTCTGAAAGTTTCAATATTTGCCTTATCTATCTCAGATTCAAGAGGTATATTAGCACTGATCTTCATTCCCATACCGGGATTAGTGCCATAGGTAATCATTGGCTCTATATCAGCTGCATCAAAGTTAAATTCCTTATCAAAAACTGCATCATCATCCGATCTTAATTGCCTCCATTTTTCAACAGCTTTATCAAAGTCTTTTCCTTTAGGGGCAAATTCTCTTCCCCTGATATATTCAAAAGTAACTTCATCGGGGGCAATCATCCCTCCTCTTGCGCCGCTTTCAATACTCATATTACAGATAGTCATTCGCCCTTCCATGGAAAGATTGCGGATAGCTGACCCGGCATATTCGATAAAATATCCCGTACCTCCGCTGGCAGATATTTTTGAGATGATATACAGGATTATATCTTTGGCGCTAACATTTTTGCCAGGTTTACCTTCAACATTGATCCTCATTTTTTTTGGTTTTGGCTGAAGGATACATTGTGTTGCAAGAACCATCTCAACTTCACTTGTACCAATACCAAAAGCAACCGTTCCAAGTGCACCATGAGTTGATGTATGACTATCACCACATACAATAGTCATTCCGGGTTGGGTAATTCCCAGCTCCGGGCCAATAACATGAACAATCCCCTGAAAAGGATGATTTAAACCATACAGGGTAATTCCATGTTTTTCACAATTTTCTTTTAGCTTATTCACCTGAACACGTGATAACTCATCTTTAATAGGCAAATGCTGATCAATTGTGGGAACATTATGATCGACCGTAGCAATAGTTTTTTCCGGATGCGCTACTTTAAGGCCTCTTTTATCTAAACTGGCAAATGCCTGTGGACTGGTCACTTCATGGATAAGGTGTTTGTCTATATACAGAACACCCGGGCCATCTTTTATTTTTTCAACCACATGGGCATCCCAAATCTTATCAAATAATGTTTTTCCTGCCACTTTATTTATATTTTTATAGTTTATAAGAGTGCAAAGATAGGTATTTTCTAAAATTCCTGATCACTAATTTATCCTGAATTAAAGGATTAACCGTAATTTAATAATTTTTATGTGAGGATAATATCCATAAACCATATATTTACCTGAAATAGCTAAAAGTAAAAAGCTGAAATAGCATTTACTTTATCTGTTCATGATATCATTAACAGCTTTGATAAATATTTGTTTGAAAAAATAATATCCTGAACTAATTTTTAGTATAAGAATTTTTATTTTCTTAGTGTTTTAAATAAGACAGATTAACCCTAAAACCCGGAAAAATGAATGAAGGATTACTTGCTCTCCTGGCTGCATTACCCATTATCAGTATTTTCATCCTTATGGTCGGTTTCCAATGGCCGGCTACCAGGGCAATGCCATTATCTTTTTTGGTTTCATTACTGCTTGCAATATTTGTATGGAAGACACCCATCAATTGGATAATGGCTTCAATTACCAATGGTATAGCAATTACAATAGAAATTTTGCTTATTATTTTTGGGGCCCTGGCCCTCTTGTTCACTTTGCGTGAGAGCGGGGCATTGTCGGCTATCAACAGGGGGTTTACTAATATTTCTCCTGATAAAAGAGTTCAGGCTATTATTATTGCCTGGTTATTCGGCGGATTCATTGAAGGTGCTGCCGGATTTGGCACTCCCGCTGCGCTTGCTGCTCCGCTTCTTCTGTCATTGGGGTTTCCGGCACTTGCCGCAGTAATGGTTGCCCTTATTTCAAATGGGGCCACAGCAAATTTTGGGGCAGTTGGTACACCAACCCTTATAGGTATTGGAAATACTTTAAATATACCCGGGGTAATAGAACAGTTGAAGCAATCAGGCATGACATATCCGGAATTCATTCAGCAGGTGGGAGTATGGACAGCTATTCAACAGGCAGTTTCATGCATATTACTTCCGTTGATAATAGTAGCAATGCTTACAAAATTTTTTGGTGAAAAACGAAGTTTCAGGGAAGGCTTAAAAATATGGCCTTATGCCCTGCTTGCCGGATTTTCCTTTATGGTGCCCTTTGTACTGACAGCAGTGTTTCTTGGACCGGAATTCCCTGTATTGTTTGGAGGGCTTTTTGGAATGGCAATATTAATACCCCTGACAAAAGCCGGGTTCCTTCAGCCTAAAGAAATATGGGATTTCCCTGAAAAAGACAGATGGGAAAGTAACTGGACCGGTTCAATTATTGTCAAACCTAATCATGAAAACAGTGAGATTTCACTCTTTAAAGCATGGCTTCCATATATTTTCATTGGATTATTGCTTGCTTTAACACGTATGCGCTCTCTCCCCTTTAATGAAATGCTTAAATCATTTAATTTGTCTGTTAGCGATATTTTTAATACCAATGTGAAAATTAGCCTTAGTCCTCTATATATTCCCGGCGTATTCCCATTTATTTTCATCGCCCTGCTCTGTATCCCTTTTTACAGAATGACAAAAACGCAGGTCAGTTCAGCATGGAAAGAAACTGTTCATCGTATTAAAAGCCCGTTTATTGCCCTCATTTTTACCATATCACTTGTAAGGGTAATGATGCAATCGGGAGTTAATCCCTCCGGACTTCCGGGAATGCCAATTGCAATGGCTACATATCTTGGTGATATATTTAAAGGGATATATCCCATGATCAGTCCTGTTATAGGATCACTTGGCTCTTTTATGGCCGGATCAACTACAGTCTCAAATATGCTTTTTGGCTTGTTTCAATACACTGTTGCCTGGGAGTTATCTCTTCCTGCCCCGATAATTACCAGTTTACAAACTGTTGGCGGATCCATCGGAAATATGCTTTGCGTGCATAATATCATTGCCGCCAGTGCTGCTGTCGGATTAACAGGAATGGAAGGACTGATAGTCAAAAGAAATCTGCTTCCCCTGGCAATAACACTTCTTATTGCCGGTGTTTTTGCAATGATCATTATCGGATAAACTAAGTTGGTATTTTTATTGACTTGTATTCTGTAAATATGTATATTTGAGTATATCAGTAAGAAAAATTTTCGATCTTTTTATAACTGATACACACGGATGTCGTATTAATGTTTTTAAATTACAATGAATAAAATCCATGAGTAAAAGGAATATCATGGATATATGATTTGAGCTCTTTTATATTTTCTTGATAATTATAACTAAAACTATTTACCATGCAAAAGTATATTTATTTATCCGTCACTCCGGAGGGACTCATTGGTTCTATGCTGCCTCCGGAAGAATTTGGGGCATATATGGCAACCGGTACAAAAAAGTCCAACCGGGGGCAGGTTATGTTTTTTGAGGTTGATATTGATCAGATATCATCCATGATTAACATGGATTATCTAAATTCCCGTTGCGTGGCTAAAGATGATGGAAAGCCAAAAAGCTCAGTTTATTTATCGATTTACAGGGTATTGGAATCTGTTCCTCTTTCAGCTTTGAAAGATCTGTATCTTACCACAGACAATGGATTAGTCCTGAATTTAAAAAAAGCTCAATATAATAAAGATCAGGAGTCCGGAAAAGAATTACGCTTCTACCAGGAACTTTGTCCGGTAAATCCTCAGGTGGCCAGTACTCTTCCGCCTCTTGAATTTCTTAAAACATTAACAGACGGAAGATTGCAGATTCGGCTTCCAAAATTAATGTTTGTGGATTTAAAATTAGGTGATCTTGCAGATAATCCCCTGGAGGGATCGGCAGAGCATTTGCCATATACAGCAATTCCACATCTGAGAGATTGCCTTGAAATACTAAAAACTGAAGAAGGCAAACAGATGAAGACTGTTCAGCGATTTTTTAACGGAACACTTTTATACAGGACCATCAAATCAGGCTTTTATGTAGGTTCAAAAGATGATATTTTATTTTATCCATATCCTGCAATGGCTGAGCTTGAAAAAATAAATTACAGATTTTACAGGGCTATTTAATCTGTATTTGGATTACGAAAAAGAATTATTATCATCATTTTTACCGAAAATTATATTTTTTGCATTAATTTTGTTATGAATTTTAGGGGCTGTTTTGGTTTTGACAGCGGGTAAAATTGGTATGTAAGCATGCCGGGCCTTGAGTGTTAGCCCGTTAATCTGAATGCTCAAAACACAATTGGCAATAATAATTTTGCTCTCGCTGCTTAAAAGACGCCAAGCGTTTTTTGCTTAATTCCGGTACAAGGTATCGGAACGGGATGTTCCGCTATTGTTTACTCCCGGTTGGCAATAGTATACGGGGCACCATCTAAACAGGGATAGCCGTTGAAAGGTTCCGGTTTAACGGTGAAATTAAGGAACTAAGGTTCGGGTTTGTAGTCATTCGCCAGCCTGTTCCCTACAATCAAAGAATGACTAAGCATGTAGAAAACGTATGGGTTTCTCGTTTGGACCGGGGTTCGAGTCCCCGCAGCTCCACCCTGAACCACATTCCAACGAGTGTGGTTCTTTTTTTACCACTCCCCAAGTGCAGAGGTATACTAAGCGTTTCCGCTACTGCATGGAACTATAGGGTATTCGTCTTTGATTTCTTTGGAAATGTTTTTGGAAGCTTCCCCAATAACCTCAAAATTTCTAATAACTGCATCGATAGTTTTATAGTCAAGTTTAAACCCGTTAAAATTTAATCCTTTTATATATTCAGCAATTCTATTCATGGACAATAACATGTCCATTAGGAATAACCTTGTATGTCCGGTCTTTCTTTTTCATTAAACGTAATTGACCTGTTTCATAATAGAATCTTTAATTTGTTCCTTAAGTGCATTCTTTGTAACCAGATCAATTTTTCTATTGAAAATATTTTCAAGATATAATTCTAGTGAGAAAAACTTCCACCCAATAGGTCTCTCAAGTTCAACAATAATATCAATATCACTCTCATCATTGAAAGTATTATCGGAAAAGGAACCAAATATTCCTATTTTCTTGACAGCATAATCTCTGTAAAGGATTGGTTTTAAATCTCTCAAACGAGATAACATTTCGTCTTTATTGATCATAAAGCAAATATATGAATTTTCTGCTTATTATAGAAGTAGTTGATTTTCTTAGCATTGTTTATCACAGTTCGGCTGTTGTGATAGTAAGCCTTATCCTACGAATTAACTGAGAATGATTCAGATGCTTTAGCCGATAAAAAAGTTACCGTTAAAGGAAAATTTGGCATGAGACTTTTGCAATCCGGATTAAGAGTTTAGTGAATGACGTCGAATTCACAGTAAAAGGTTTTTAAGAAAATGATAATATGTCCAGGTTAAAAGAGAAAAAAAGAAAAAAGAACCTTTGGTTTTATCCCTTGTGATTTTTAATTCGACAAGTAATTTTTCTTTACATTGTTCAAGAATTAAATTTGGGTATAGTTTTCTGTTTTTTAAAGATTTAAGAAGAGCATATGGAGAGCTAATTGCTCTGTTCCGGAAATGGAGAGCTACGCAATTTGAAAATGTAACATTGGAAACTCCAATTTTATCAGCAAGCTACTTTTGCTTTATTCCCCTGATTTAAAAATATTCCAGTAATGTCACTTTATTTTTTATTAATGTTTACCTTATACCAAAGGAATAGTGATCTGATAAGCTCAACAAAAAATGCACTCATAATATATTTCCCTGAATAAAGTATATAAGCATTTTATATCATCATCTATTTGTTTATTGCTGAATCATAAGTTTCAGCCGGTTTTTATCTTCCACCGGTCAGCACAATCCACAGAATGAAAAAAGTATACGATATTTTTCAAAAATAAGTCGTATTTTTCTGAAAATTTATTATAAATTACGGTTCAAATTAAGTTTAAAAAGATATGCTACTATGAAAAAAAATATACACTGTTATTACTTAATATTCATTCTTCTCGTTCCGGGGATCATCATAAAAGCCCAGGATAACAGGATACGGGTAAATGACCTTACTGAAAAACGATTAAAGGAATTAAACAGTAAACCGGATTTCCCCGAAAGAAGCTTTTTGTTAAATCATGAAACAGTTCTTCGGAATATTCAAGAAAATAAAAAAAAGCTTGATGCTGCTTTTTCCTATAAATCTTTATCAGAGATTAATGCCGGCTCATCCGATTCAGCATATATTTATGAATGGGAGGATGCCGACTGGTTATTGAAGCGCCGCAACTATTATTCCTTCGATATCACATCAATAGAGATTTTACAGGAAAAGCTGATCCGGCCCGACAGCTTGTGGACAAATTACAGTAAACGTGTTTTAGAGTATTTCAATTCCGGCCGACTCAAAAAAGAAACTGACTATTTCTGGCAAAACTCCAGTATCCAATGGCTTCCGGCATATTTTGAAGAATATAACTCTTCCGGTAAAAACATTGAAATGTATTCTAAAACCTGGAACGATGCAACTGAACAATTTACCGGAGGATACAGGATTGCTTCAAGTTATTTAAATGACACCCTCCTCTCTGTAGAAATATTACAGTATTGGGAACCAGCTTCAAATGTATGGAAAAATGCAGTCAGAACAGAAATCAATTATTCAAATAGTCAAATTACCAGAAACACTCAAAAAATATGGAAGGAAACAGAATGGATCAATGACCATATCATTGAATATTCCTATTCAGAATATGGTGATTTATTAACAGAAACCGGAAGGATCTGGGATACCATAGCTAATATTTGGATCAATGATTATGAGATCGGAAGAAATTACAATACATTGGGAAATGTGACAAATATTTTATTTAAACAATGGGATAACGAACTATCAGCATGGGTTAATAAGTACAATAAGGTCATCAGTTATAACAGTCAATTCCGTATCTCATCAAATCTTACACAAAAATGGGATGTTGATTCCTGGACTGATTCTATGAGAATTGTTTACTCATATAATGCACAGGGTTTTATACTGCAATATCTTGAAGAAAACTGGAACGGGAATGCATGGATAAATGTTTACAGGGAAGTTTACACTTATCAGAGTAACAAAGTAACAATTGAGTTCAATAATTGGGATGTAAATACTTCAAAATGGGAAAAAGATATGCTAATTACTTATCATATTGATGCATCTGGTTATCTTACAGCAGAACAGCATGACTTCTGGAACAGCTCTTTAAACATATATGAAACCGGATACTATGATCTGTATGATGAGGATGGAGATAACACCGAGCATTTTGAAAAAATATGGGATGCCTCATTAAACAAATTTACTGAAGGTATCAGAGTTTTAAATACCTTTTACCCAAACAAAGAAAAGGATATAAAGCAAACAATATTACAAGAATGGGACCCGGATATTTCTGAGTGGAGAAACCGTCAAAAGACTGTATATTATTGGTCAGGATTGGTTTCTGTTAAAAATGCAGATCTTTCGGGTGCTTTTAAATTATATCCTGTACCTTTTACTGATATTATAAATATCGAAAATATTAGCAGCACCGTATCACCATCAATATTAAAAATTATTGATTTAAGCGGGCGTATTATATACGAAACAGACTTAAGTGATATAATAATGACAATAGATTTTTCGCATTTACAAAAAGGGATTTATTTTGCAGAAATAAACTCTAAAGCAGGAAAATCGATTATTAAGATAATGAAATACTAAGTCAGACAGTGTGAAACGATTTATATTCTTTGTACTTACCATTTTTAATTTTTGTTTTATACCGTATAATTTTGCCCAGGATCTGATACAGTCTTTTACGGTTAGCGGGAAAGTTACGGATATAAATGGCAATCCTTTACCGGGAGCTGCCATAACGGTTAAAGGCACAACATTAGGAGAAATCACAGATATTAATGGAAGATACATAATAAAGATAAGTGCTGACAAAAACGTCATTATATTTTCCTTTCTGGGGATGGAACCGCAGGAATTTAAAATTGACAAAAGCCAGGAGCTCAATGTAGTTCTTAAAGAATCGGCAAAAGCAATTGATGAGGTTGTAATTACAGGATATCAAACTGTTGACAAACGTACATTTACCGGATCTGTTGCACGATTGGATTCAGCCCGCCTTCAGCAAATTGGTGTTCCGGATGTCAGCCGTATGATCCAAGGAGTAGTTGCGGGAGTAGCTGTTGAAAATGTTTCCGGCACTTTCGGCACAAAAGTAAAAATAAGGATAAGAGGCAGTTCATCTATCAGTGGTAACCAGGAGCCATTATGGGTTGTTGACGGTATAGTGCTGGAAGATCCTGTTAATATTAATCCCAATCAGCTTTATTCGGGTGATCCGGCAACCATTCTGAGCTCGGCCATCAGCGGACTTAATCCAAATGACATTGAAGAAATACAGATACTCAAAGATGCCTCTGCTACAGCCATGTATGGCACGCAGGCGGTAAACGGGGTCATAGTAATTACTACAAAAAAAGGTAAAAAAGGTGCTATAAACGTCAACTATGATGCAAATTCCACTCTGATCTTTAAACCTTCCATTTATGACTTCAATGTGATGAACTCAAAAGAGAGAATGGAATTTTCCGAGGAACAGTACGCAAAAAATCTGATAGATTTTAGTGACCTGAACAGGAAATATGGAGCATATGGAAAGCTTCTCGCAGATCTTGCCGCTAAAGACCCTGAACAGGGAAACACATGGCTTGACGATTTTGAAGAAAATGTCAGAAAATACAAGCTGAATAATACTGACTGGTTTGATGTATTGTTCAGGAATTCTCTGGTTCAGGAGCATAGCCTGAGTTTAAGTTCGGGAGATGATAAAGCACAATACTATTTTTCGGGCAGTTATTATAATGATGACGGACAAACTGCAGGCCAGCATGTTAAGCGCTATACAGCAAATATGCGTGCCAACTTTGCTGTTTCCAACCGCCTGACAATAGGAACGATCCTCAGCGGTTCAATACGTGACCAGCGAATTTTCGGAAGTTCAGAAAGTGAAATTAAAAATGGAATAACAAGCAGGGAATACGATGTTAATCCATACATCTATGCAATTAATACCAGTCGTGCCATGAGGCCTTATGATGATAACGGAAGCCTCGAATATTATAAAAAGGATTTTGCTCCATTTAACATATTAAACGAAATAAGGAATAATTATATTAATGTGGATGCAATTGACATGAAACTTCAATCAGATATCACATTTAAACTCAGCCCTAAGCTCAATTATCTTGGAATTTATTCTGCACGTTATTCATCAACAGGACTTGAACATATTATTACCGAAAACTCAAACTACGCAGAAAGTTTTCGTGCTGCTTATAATGAAGAAATTCGGCGGCAGAACAGCCGCTTATATAACGACCCCGATGATGATAACCAAAATCCTGTTTCGGTTCTGGAAACCGGCGGGTTCCTTATTCCACAAACCACTACCGCAAAATTTTATACAATGAGAAACTCGCTTAACTGGAAGCCGGCACTGGCAGGGATACATTATTTCGACGTACTTGCAGGTACAGAATTCAGGCAGAAGATATATAGCGATACCGAATTTACCGGCTGGGGATTTGACCTTTCAAAAGGTCGTAATGCTTATCCGGATTACAGGGCAATAAAACGCGATTTACTAACTGATGGTAATGCCTATTATCGTTCGGATATATATAATTATAACGATTTTGCTATTTATTCCAATATAGCTTATTCCTATAAAACATTATATAACCTTTCATTCTCAATCCGTTCTGACGGTTCAAACAGATTAGGGAAATCACAAAGATTCCGTTTCCTTCCCACATGGGTATTGGGTGCAAGCTGGAACATCCATGAAGAGGATTTTTTAAAAAATTTCACATCCATTGATTTTCTGAAACTTAGAACTTCTTACGGCTTAAGAGGAAATGTCGGCGGATTGGGCAGTCCCTCATTACTGGCATATTATCGTTCAACCACCCGTTTTGACGGAAATGACAACGAACGGATAATATCCATTTATTCACCTGAGAATGCTGACTTGCAATGGGAAAAAGAATATATGTTAAATGCTGCCCTTGAAATTGGATTTTTCAAAAACCATTCACTTTCAATTGAATATTACCACCGGTATAATTTCGATTTGATAGGTAATGTAGAGTCCCCCAGGGAAAGCGGGTTCACTTCTAAATTTATAAATTTTGCTGATATGAAAAATACAGGAGTGGATATAACATTGAATACGACTAATCTCACTACCCAATATATCCGATGGAATACAATTTTTACATTCGGATATAATAAAAATACAATACTCAATGCTTATTTTAATCCTACCGTTAACGAACTTACAGTACAGGAAGGTGCAGCTTTGAAAGGCAAGCCGGTTAATGGCATGTATTCATTCCGTTTTGCAGGATTAAACAATTTTGGAGAACCCTTGTTTTATGACACAAATGGCAATAAGACATTGATCATCGATCAGTTTTCAAGAGATATAGATATGCTTAAATATGAAGGGCCACGCGACCCTGTTGCAACCGGCGGATTAACAAATAGTATCAGCTATAAAAATCTTGAACTGTCATTCCTTATAACTTATAGTTTCGGAAATATAATCAGGCTACGGCCTATATTTGACTATTACTACGATGATACCCAGGCACTTGATAAAGACCTGGTTTATCGCTGGCAGGTGCCTGGTGATGAAAATTATACAACAATTCCGGTTGTACTTGATAAAGAACAACGCGACAGGCTTACATCCAACAACCTGGCACCTGCTACTTTCTATAATCGTAGTGATATACGAGTTGTGGACGGATCTTATGCCAGATTACGGAATATCACATTATCATATATTTTTCCGGAAAATTTATTGCAAAAAGTAAAAATCAGAGGGGCCCGGATGCAGATACAGTGCCAAAACTTATACTTGTGGGCTGCCCCGCGGCTTAATGGCCAGGATCCGGAAGCAATAACCACAGGAATCAGCATACCGGCGCCTAAGTCCGTTTCATTGGGCCTTAAGCTGAATTTTTAAAATAATGGATTGAGATGGATAACTTAAAATATATATGGAGTTTAAAAGAAGCCGGGATGACTGATAAAAATTTAAAAAAAACTACATTGATTTCCGGAAAACAAACAAAAGCAAAAAAACAAATCAATTTTTGGTTATTTCCATTGTTTTCGGTTATTCTGAGCATTATATTTTTTCTACAGGGATGTGAAAAATATCTTGAAGAAAATCCCGATAACCGTATTGAGCTTAAAACTGTTGATGACTTTTATGCAGCATTAACGGGAGCATATCCTGAAGCCTGGCATTTATTTACCGAGATCATGTCAGATAACTATCGTTTTTATGATTATAGCACTTTAAACTCAGGCACATTAGTGTCATGGTTCAAACCCTTATATTTATGGTCAGATCAATATATTCTTAACCTTCCAATAGGGCCGGAATTTGCCTGGGACAATTATTATCATTCCATATATGTATCAAATGTAGTGTTGGAAGGTATTGATAATGCAGAGGGTAATGAGTTTTCAAAAAGGAAAATAAAAGGAGAAGCTCTTTTAATCAGGGCTTATTGCCACTTCATGCTGGTAAATCTTTTTTCACGACAATATGAAGCTTCTTCTGCCATGCAGGATTTGGGCATTGCATACGTAGTTGAAACAGAAAAAAAAGGTATTGTGCATTATAAGAGGGACAACCTGGCCTATGTTTATGATCAGGTCGAAAAAGATGCACTTCAGGGCCTGCAATTGATCGGAGATGAAAATAGCGATTTTGCAAAATACCACTTTAGCAGAGAGACAGGTTATGCATTCATGTCAAGATATTATTTATTTACAGGGGAATGGGAAAAATGCGTTCAATACAGTGATTCAGTACTCAGGGTGAAAAGTACTGTAAGAAATCTTATTAAAGATTATCATGACTATTTTGATACAAATGACTTTGAGGGTTTCGAAAAAGATTATTGTTCTTCAAGGAAAGAAAATATATTACTTATGAACAAAACATTAGAATGGAATTCATATCCTGTAAACGGATTTTATGCAAATGAATTCCGTACCGGATTCCTCAATGGAGATTTAAGGGGAAATCTTTTTGTGTTTAATGATAACACAAATATTAACTGGCATTCCACAAAATTATTCGGTCAGTATAAAGACGGACAACAATATTCAAACGTGGCATTGTTTACGGTTGAGGAAGTTTTACTTAACAGGGCTGAAGCTTTAGTACGAAAAGAAAACCCTGACATTATCAATGCGCTCAAAGATTTGAACAGGATTTTACAATATCGTTATGAAACTTACACTCCCCTTACACCAGCTATGTTTTCGGGATCGCCGGTATTTATTCTCGAACGCATTATAAGGGAGCGAAGATTTGAGTTTTGTTATGAAGGATTCAGGTGGTTCGATTTAAAACGCTTTAAAATTCCTGTTGAACATGTTAACGGACCCGTAACTGTTTTCCTTGCAGGAGATGATTTAAGATATGTGTTGCAAATACCTGAAAAAGAAAGGTCGGCAAATGAACTAATGAAAGCAAATCCAAGATAAATAAATTTGCCCTTGTTTATACTGAAGATGCTTAAAACATGAATTTATAACATTATGTGTAAAAAACATTGGAATAATTATATGATTAATATGTACAAAACAAGGAATAAATATTTAAAAAAGTATATTTTTTTCGTTCTGTCTTTTTCCATAATGCTTATGGTTGCCTGCATAAAAGAGGAAACAATAATTCTGGACCCTCCTGCTGAAAAGCCGCTACCTGAAAATGCGACTGACAGTTTAATCCTGGAAATGGAAGAACAATACCAGACGAAAATAATCTACCGCTGGGATAGAAGATATACCAGCTCCGACGCCAAAGTATCTCCTGTAAAATTTGAACTTGTTTTACCTTACCTGAATATGATCAGGGATTTCTGGATCAGGCCCTACGATGATCAGCTTCCTGAATTCATGCGATATCATATTCCCGTTGAAATAATTCTGGTTGGCAGTACTATCAGGTATCATGAGGGAGAAGAACAGGGATTTAATGCAGCAGGCCAGGCAATTTCATTTTCAAGAATATTGCTTGCAGGTGTAAACGAATACAGCCCGACGGATAGTTTCTGGATCTCCCAGCAAATATTGACAATGCACCATGAATTTGCTCATACAATGGATAAAAAGTATGGGCGCCCGAAAGGTTTCGATGCCATTTCAAAAGGAAAATATGCCGGGAGTACCTCTTTTACACAATTTAATTTAGAAACAGCCCGTGAACGCGGATTTTGGGTGCCTTATGGAATGTCTAATGAAGCTGAAGATTTTGCAACATTTGTTGAAGCCTTTATAGAACTGCCTAAAAATGAGCTTATTACAATAGTTGAAACTAATGATCGCTTAAAACAAAAATACGAGAAAGTACATGAATATTATTTAAAACATGGAATTGACCTGCATGAAGTACAAAAAATAGTGGATAATAAACTAAATCAAATTTTTGGACCATAATGCCGAAAAATGACAGCTAATACGAAAATAAATATAATAATATCAACTCTTTTCTTTGCCATCCTGTTGTTTTCATGCGGAAAAGAAGAAAATCCCAATCAAATTCCTGATGATCTTCCAAGGTTCAATGAGCTGAAAGCAAGCTACAGGACAATCCTGGCATCAACAGAGTATGGGTGGAAAACAACTTATCGGCCATCAATAAATTCAGGCAGTTTTAACATACTTATGAAATTTCATAGTAACGGAACTGTGAGTATTTTGTCAGATATGAGTAAATACGCTATTTCAACTCAAAATGCTTATTATGACGTGAAAGGTTCTACTTATCCCGAACTGGTCTTTGAAACTTTTTGTGTCTGGCATCAACTTTATGAGGTAGCAGACGGGGACTTTCAATTCAGGATTATTTCTATTGATGAAAATAAAGTGGAGCTAAATAAGGTAAATTCTTCAAATAAAGATCCTGAAATAATATTTACAAAAGCAAGCTCAGCCGACTACGGGCAAATGAGTAAAATTCAGGGAATGGATCAATTATTATACAATTTCTATACTGGTGAAAATGAATATTTTAAAATTGTACAATTTGAAGAATTCAATGTCAGGGGATTAATAGATTTTGATTTTGACAGGCATCAGGTCTTTTTACATTACCAGGATACTTATGGTGAGACTTCATCACTGCTTTTAAATTATAGTTATGATGAAAATGGCATAATATTCGAAGACAGGGTTAATATTGCTGGGAAAATTGTAAGCCGTTTTAATATTTCACAAACCGGAGATACAATACTTAATCTTTCCGGGAGTCAGCTCAATGACGGCATAATTTATACAACTGATCTACCCGATTTTGAATTCAAAGGTGCAATTGATAATTTTAATCAATATTCTTTCTTTTATATAGCTGATTACAGTCCTTCTCTGGCTGCATTAAATGAAGAAATACAAAATGCCGGTGAATTTGTTATTGCCCAGATTTATCATAACTATTTACTTTCTTCAGGTCAGATATACAATGCTCTTACCTTTCTTATATTTGATGAAACAGGGGACCATGACTTTTATGGTTTTCATATTAATCAATTCCTAAAACTCGGAGAAGACAGATTGCGCTTCCAGTGGTCGGGCGGTCGTGACCAAAATATCAGCAATGAACTTTTTGAAATTTTGAAAAACTATATTCTGTTCTTTTTCAATCAAATGGGATTCAAAATAATTCCAATGAATGATTATTTCATTTTTATAAGTTATGCCGATCCAAAAAATTATATGATTGTAGTCCCGGTTTTGTAGTGAAAATTATACACCCATCCAAGTCCTGATCCCAGGCAAAATGAAAGATTATTGTTTTAATGCCGTTTATTTTTGTCAGTTTTAAAAAATTTTGTAAAATCGTAACAGTATTATATGTTGAAGTATGATTATAAAAGAAATTTCATCATAATTTTTAACAATAAAAACTTTAATATGAAACAATACAATCTTTTCTATACAATGGTTGTCATATTTGTTCTCTTTTTTGCATTCGAAATAAATACTTTCGGGCAGTCAAAAAAGGAGACAAGTATGAATATTATTTCTTACAATATCCGGCTTAATACTAAGAGTGATGGTGAAAATGCCTGGCCTTTCAGAAAGGACAGGGTGGCTGATCTGCTCAGGTTTCACAAAGCCGATATCTTCACTGTTCAGGAGGCTTTGCCTGAACAAATGGATGATTTGGCTGCTGCCCTTCCCGATTTTGGCTATGTAGGGGTCGGACGTGATGACGGAATCAGAGCTGGTGAACACATGTCAGTTTTTTATAATAAAAAAAGATTTAGCAATATAGATAATGGCACATTCTGGCTAAATGAAACTCCTGACAGGCCCGGACTGGGGTGGGATGCTGCCTGCAACAGAACATGCACCTGGATTAAACTAAAGGATAACATTAGCAAAAAAAAGTTCCTGCTCTTTAATACACATCTTGACCACCGGGGAAACAAAGCCAGAGAGGAAGGAGTAAAGCTTATTCTTGAAAAAATTGCTGTAATTAATCATGAAAACCTGCCAGTTATACTAACCGGCGATTTTAATCTTGAGAAAAACTCTGCTCCAATACAAACTATACTTAAAGTACTTGATGATTCAAGAGACAATTCATTAACAAAACCTTACGGGCCTAACGGGACATTCACCGGTTTTGCCGTGAAAGCTGATATAAATATGACCATCGATTTTATCTTTATAAATAAGAAAGTCAAAGTGCTTAGACATGGAGTAATTACTGATTCATTCAACATGTTTTATCCTTCAGACCATCTTCCTGTTCTTGCTGAGTTGCAGTTGAACTGATTTCTAATGATTAATATGGATAAATTATAAAGCTGAAAGATTTATTTCTTTATTAGCAATAAAGCTGCTGCAGCAACAAAAGAATAATGTCTGAAAAATCCTTTCTTGTCAGCGGAGTCATGATCTTTCTCTTTTTATTATATTTCATAGAAATTTTCAGAATATTCTTATTTGTGGATTTAAAGCCCTTAATTCAAAATTATTTTAAATATTTTAGGATGATATCTATAAAGTGTTGTATATTATATGGCTTTGTTATATAATCGTCACAACCTGCGTTTAATGCTTTTTCCCGTTCACTATCCATTGCGTAAGCAGTTTGTACTATTATTGGTATATTGGGTTTTATTTGTTTTATAATTTTTGTTGCCTCATATCCATTTAATTTGGGCAGCATTAAATCCATCAATATTAAGCGAATATCCGGATCTTTTTTAATGAATTCAATTGCTTCATATCCATCTGTAACATGATGGATTTTAATGTTTTTTGTTGCTAATATTTCCTTAACAATAATAATACTGGATGGATCATCCTCTACAACTAAAATAGGCTTTGAGATTGTTGAAGCCGATGGTTCAACCTTTATCCCCGAGATATCTTTTTTGACAAAAAGTTCTGTAATGATCGTGGAAGGGAGACAAAATGAGAAAGTTGATCCTTTTCCAACGATACTCTCCACCCACATTTTACCATTCAATGTATTTATTACCTCTTTGGCAATTGATAAGCCGATACCGGAACCACCAGGATTAATCCCCTGATAATCGAATCTTGCGAACCTGTCAAAAATAATTTTCAGGTCTTTTTCGGGTATTCCAATCCCTGTATCTTTTACAGAAAATAATAATCTGTTATTTTTTTCAGAACATGAAAAAATAATGCTGCCCTGTGAAGTAAATTTAATGGCATTCTCTATTAAATTCGATAATACCTGTTTTAACCTGAACGGATCGGTATTAAGCATAATATCATCGACCTCCAAATCATATTTTATCTGAATATTACTTTTGTTCTTTTTTAATGCTATTATTGAGAAAGTATTTTCAAGTTCTATGAATAGTTCTTTAAGGCTGAAGACTTTATTTTGAATTTCAAATTGTCCTGCCTCAATTTTTGAAAGAACTAAAATATTATCTATCAGATGAAGTAATTGATCACTACTTTGTTGTATAGCGCTAACATAAAGTTGCTTGTTTTGTTCATCAAAACTTTCATTCAGCAACTGACTGAACCCCACAATTGCATTAAGAGGAGTCCTGATCTCATGTGACATATTAGACAGAAATGCAGATTTTAGTTTTTCAGATTTTAGGGCCTGCTCCCTTTGTCTTATAAATTCTCTTTTCACAATATATAATAAAGAAATCAGGAGCATCGAATAAATGGTAAGACTTAGATAAATATCTATCCTTCTAATTACAGGATCCGGATATAAAAGTAATGATTCAGCTGAAAATTTTTCAATAATAAATAAAGTTACAATGTTGATAAAGTAAATTCCCAATAAAAAAACCAGCCACTTTCCATCCCAAACCCAAAGAAGTAATGCTCCGAAAATCATAATATACAATAAAACCGGGCCATTTGAAAGAAATTTTGAATACCATGTAAAATCAAGCATTATTAATCCAAAGATTGACAATATTAATTTTGGAAAAAAAAGATAAGATCTGAAACGTACAAAAAAATAAAGCCCAAGAAGTACCAAAGCACTTCCGCCTGCATAAAAAACCGGAGCCGGCTTTAAATTCATAATAATATGAATTACACAAAGAATAAATAAGAATATAGATGCCACGAAACATGCTGTTCTGACAAAATATCTTTCAGACCCTGTTATCCCTGGATCTCCAATAATTGCAATCCACATGGATTTAAGCTTGTCTAACATAAAAAATTGAAATATGAACTTTTTTCAAATATATTAAAGTTTTTTTCTTTAAAAGATTTTTGCAGCCAGGCTTCGCCGAAATATAAAATCCTTTAAAATACAGTATATTATAAACTAATGGAATCCGCTATAAAAATTTTAAATTAATATATAATTACAAAAAGAGAATTAAGTTAACAATAATCTTCAAACAGATTTTCGGGAAACCTGTTTTTCAGAACTAATTATCTAATTGATTAATAAAATTTTAAATAAAAAATTCAAAAATATATTTGATAAATATTATTTTAAGAAATTTGAATTTAACAAGAAAGATGCGTATTTTATTATTTACAAAATAAATGTTTAATAATCAGATTAATATTATTAAACGTCAGGCTCTACAGAATTATTATAATGGATTTAGGCGTATAATTTATTTATATATTTTAAGAGGGTCCTACAATCCTTTCTTTTTAACTTTTATCAAATCTTGTATCAATTTTAAGATTTTTCGTTATATGCTTAGGATTTTAGTAATATTTACAGGATAATGAGATTTCTAATATTTTTTTTTTAGTTTATTTCGTAGTTTTTTATATAATCATTTAATATTTACTTTTTAACAATCAAAATCTTAACAATTCACTAATATCTCTGAATCAAGTCACATAATAATGTTACTTATGGATAAACTACCATAATTTTCCGTGGGAGGATAAATGTGAAAACTCATTTCAAATCAAAGACTTCATTGCCAGCCCCCACCTAAAGCCTGATATAACTTAATCACTGATACAAGCTTTTTAAATTGTGTATTAACTAAATTCAGCTCTGTTGTTAACAAGTTCTGTTGTGCAGTTAAAACCTCCAGATAGGTAGCCAGTCCGCTCACTAATAACTGGCGGGAATAATTGACTGCAGTGTTTAAGGCTTCATATTGCATTTTTTGTAAAGCTATTACTTCGGAATAAGTCTGGTAGTCGAATAAAGCATCTGAAACTTCATTTCCGGCCAGTAAAATAGCCTGCTGATATCTTAGAAGGGCCTGTCCCTCTAAAATTTGACTTAGTTCATAAGCTGTTTTTATTTGCCTTCTGTGAAGGATGGGCTGAAACAAACCTCCTGCTATCTGACCAAAAAAAGCATCAGGTGTCAGCCAGTTTTTCACATCAATATCACGAAAACCTCCAGTAGCGCTTATTATTAAAGAAGGATAAAAATCAGCTCTGGCAATATTGGTCTGTTCCAGTGACTGTATCAAATCAAGTTCCGCCTGTTTAATATCCGGGCGGTTACTAAGAAGCTGAAGCGGAACTCCCAGAGTTAGGTTTGTTTGTAAAGACTGTTCGCTCATTTTACTTCTTCTGATAGCATGTGAAGGTTCACTCAGGAGAAGACAGAAAGCATTTTCAAGTGTACGTCGTTGATTTTCAAGGTTCAATAAGATCGATTGCGCTTCAAAAACCTGTGCCTGGGTTTGCTGAAAGGCTACAGCAGTTAAATCTCCTCCTTCCATTAGTGCAGCAGTAGTTTGTAGGCTGCTTTCCCTTGTTTCAATACTCACACGTGCAATCTCCACCTGCTCGTCAAGTGCTGCTATCTGAAAATAAAGTGTTGCCAGACCTGCAACTAATTTTGTTTTGACTGCATTATGTGCTTCAATTGACTGGAGGTACACAGCTGATGCAATTTTTTCACGGCTTCTGATTTTTCCCCAAATATCAGCTTCCCATGATAAATCGGTACTTAACTGAAACTGGTTGACATTACCCGTTCTGATATCTCCCGGATTGTGTGTCAGTGAATAATTTAAAGAACTATTAACTGTTGGTTCAAAAGCTGCCCTGCTTTGTTTCAAATAAGCAGTTGCGGCATCTATATTTTGAATGGCTAAGCGAATATCAAAGTTTTGTGTTAAAGCCTGTTCTATATAATTTTGCAGAATAGTATCGTTAAATACTTCTTTCCATGCAACAGTTCCGAGCGGTATCGTATCTTCATAAATGCTGAATAAACTGTCCTGAAGATTATCCGTGCGAAATAAACTTTCATCGGGCTCAACCGTTCTTTCATATTTCTTCAATACAAAACATGATGTAAAAAAGATGGGGTAGAATAATAATATTAAGAGTAATATGTTATTTTTTCTTTTCATTTATTCATTTATTGATTAATCATCATCTCTTTCAACCGGAGATTTCTTAATTATTTTCTCCTGTAACCATTGAAAAAATATATAAAGACTTGGAATAACAAAAATTGCAAGCATTGTTCCCACTAACATTCCGCCTGCTGCACTGATACCGATTGAACGATTACCTACTGCACCCACTCCTGAAGCAAGCGCTAAGGGCATCAGTCCAAAAATAAATGCAAAAGAAGTCATAAGAATAGGACGAAGTCGTACTCTGGCACCATCGGCAGCAGAATTTAAAAGCGTTTCTCCCTTCTGTCGTCGTTGTTTTGCAAATTCAACAATCAGAATGGCATTTTTAGCCAGTAAACCAATCAGCATCACTACAGCAATCTGGAAATAAATGTTGTTCTCATGTCCTGTGATCCATGTAAACGCATAAGCGCCAAAAATACCAAGTGGCACAGACAACAGTATGGACAAAGGCAACAAATAACTTTCGTACTGTGCTGCAAGCAAAAAATAAGTAAATACTATCACCAGCAGATAAATGACCAGGGTCTGCCCGGAAGAATTCACCTCTTCACGTGTTAATCCCGAATAACTGATCCCAAAACCTTTTGGTAAATTTTTTGCCACTTCCTCAATTGCTTTGATTGCATCACCTGAAGTATAGCCACTGGCAGCGGCACCTGTTATTTTGGTCGAATTGAACAGGTTGAAACGGCTGACAGATTGAGGGCCATATACCCGTTCCAAACTGATAAACTGAGTGATTGGCGACATTTCACTATTTCCTGTTCGCACATACATTTTATTCAAATCCTCTTTCTGTATCCTGTCAGTGGGGGATGCCTGAATATATACCCTATATTGTTTACCAAATAGTGAAAAATCAGAAGTATAGGAAGAACCTATATAACCTTGCAATGTCCGGAAAATATCATTTATCGGTACCCCTGCCTGTAAAGCCAGAGGAATATCAATTTTTAATTCATATTGCGGGAATTTTGTACTGAATGAAGATGAGGCATATTGAATTTCAGGTCTTTGATTAAGCGCTTTAAGAAAATTCTGACTCTCCTGATCCAGGTCTTCAAAAGTACCCCCGGTTTTATCCTGCAGATTTACTTCAAAACCGCCCGAAGCACTAAATCCGGGAACACTGGGCGGGGCAAAAAAGAATATGTTTGCCTCGGGTATTTCTGCTGCAATTTGAAAAAGTTTATTTTTTATTGCATTAACCGACTGGTCTTTCCTTTTTCTTTCATTCCAGTCCTTTAAACTAATGAATCCAAGACCATGATTGGCCCCCTGTCCGTTTATCAGGCTCCATCCGGCGGTCAAAGCTACTGATTTCACTTCAGGAATTTTGCTGATCCCGTTTTGCAGTTTTTTATTTACATCCGCTGTGGCATCAAGTGATGCCCCTTCCGGAAGCTGGATATTAGCCATGATAACTCCCCTGTCCTCCTCAGGAATAAATCCTTGTGAAACATTGGAAGATACCCTCCAGATACCAATTACCGCAAGCAATATTATCAGCGGGGCAAGCCATTTGTGCCTGAAAATAAAATGCAGGGAATGCACATATCTGTTTAAAGCTGCCTGAAAGCCTATGTTAAAGAGCCTGAAAAAGCGCTTCAAAATATTCTTCTTTTCCAATTCCTCACGTTGCGGTTTTAAAAGAATGGCACACAATGCAGGACTTAATGTAAGAGCATTAACAGCTGAAATTATAATTGCTGTCA
>CAZLXM010000046.1:0-28297 GCA_964563105.1 uncultured Bacteroidaceae bacterium | reverse complement strand
TCTTTCGTTATTTATTATAGGAGGAATAATTGTTTTTTCCTCTTATGTTGCAATTTCACTTTATGTAAATAAGGAGGGCAGGATAGGGACCTGGAAAAGCAGGATAGAAGCTTATTTTTCGGAGGAAGAGACGATTGAAAATTATCAGGTCAACCGGGCTAAAATTGCAATAGTTGATGGTGGCCTTTTCGGAAAAGGCCCCGGAAACAGCATTCAGAAAAACTATCTTCCCCATGCTTATTCAGATTTTATATTTGCGATTATTATTGAGGAATATGGCTTTCTTGGTGGTGCTTTTGTTGTTCTCCTTTATTTATGGTTATTATTCAGGGCAGGTACAATTGTAAGGAAAACTTCAAGATCTTTTGCCGCTTTCCTGGTAATTGGCCTTACAATAGGCTTAGTATTGCAGGCACTGGTAAATATGGCAGTCGCAGTAAATCTTTTTCCGGTAACGGGACAAACTCTTCCATTGATAAGTATGGGAGGGTCATCAATTTTATTTACAAGTATTTCAATTGGCATTATTTTAAGTGTTAGCCGTGGTATGAGGAATGAACTAAAGAATGAAACCATTGACCAGAAAGAAACTGCTAATGAGTAAAAAAATTATAATAGGGGGAGGGGGTACAGGAGGACACGTTTTTCCTGCAATTGCTATTGCTAATGCTGTAAAGGTGATTGATCCCGGCATTGAAATATTGTTTGTTGGAGCAGAAGGAAAACTGGAAATGGAAAAAGTCCCTGAAGCAGGATATCCTGTAATTGGATTGCCCGTTTCAGGTTTCCCCCGGAAAATGAGCCTGAAATATATTATGTTTTTTTATAAGTTATTGAAAAGCATGATAAAAGCAAAGGGGATAATTAGAAGGTTCAGGCCTGATATTGTAATAGGTGTTGGAGGATACGCAAGCGGGCCTATTGTAAAAGCAGCATCAAAATATAACATTCCTGTAGTTTTACAGGAACAGAATTCATATGCAGGAATAACAAATAGAATATTGGCAAAAAAAGCAAAAAAAATATTTGTTGCATACGAAGGAATGGAGAAATATTTCCCTTCGGAGAAGATTGCCCTTACAGGTAATCCTGTAAGAAAGGATATTATTAACTGCTCCCGGAAAATGGAAGAAGGTATAAAGCATTTTGGATTAAATGGTAATTCTCCGGTAGTACTTATATTAGGCGGAAGTTTAGGAGCAGGAAATATTAATGAAACTATTATGAAAGCCCTGGAAGTAATTCCCGGAGATATTCAGCTTCTATGGCAAACAGGCAAAAATTATTTTTCAAAATGTGAACAAGCTGTTGATAACTTATCCCTAACCAATATTCTAGTATTACCGTTTATCAAAAAAATGGACCTTGCCTATGGCTGTGCGGATATCATTGTGTCAAGGGCTGGTGCAGGAACTATTGCCGAGCTGGCAATCGCGGGAAAGCCTGCAATTTTGGTCCCAAGCCCCAATGTTGCTGAAGATCATCAAACAAAAAATGCCCTTGCGCTTGTGGAAAAAAATGCCGCGCTAATGGTTAAAGATAGTGATGCGGAAATTAAACTTGTTGATACAATTATAAATCTTGTATCAGATATAAATATGAGAAATACCTTAACTGAAAATATTAAAAAACTGGCTATCACAGATGCAGCCGAGATAATTGCAGAGGAAACTTTAAAATTATTGGAAAAATGATAAACACTGATTTTAACAGGGTGTATTTCATTGGCATAGGCGGTATTGGAATGAGCGCACTTGCCAGATATTTTCTTCAACAGGGATTGGAAGTAGCCGGTTATGACAGAGTATCAACTTCCCTGACCAGGCAATTAATAGCAGAAGGAATGAACATTCACTTTGAGGATGATATAAAATTGATCCCTGATGGATTTATGAATAAGGAGAAAACCCTGATCATATACACTCCGGCAATTAACCCTGATCATAGTGAATTTAATTTTTTTATCAAAAATAATTTCCAGGTTCAAAAACGATCTTATGTTCTGGGGCAAATAGTAAATAAAGGTAAATGTATTGCTGTTGCCGGGACCCATGGAAAGTCAACAATCTCCGGTATGATCGCTCATATTTTGCATGATTCGGGAATGGGATGTAATGCTTTCCTTGGGGGAATATGTAAGAACTTCAATTCAAATTATGTCTTAAATAATGGTTCAGACTTATATGTTGTTGAAGCAGATGAATATGACCGCTCTTTCCTCCGCCTGCAACCGGATATAGCTTTAATTTCGGCTGTAGCCCCCGATCATCTTGATATTTATAAGAATAAAGAAAATTTATTGGCTGCATTTAAAGATTTTGTTTCAGGTATTAAACCAGGAGGAAAATTAATATATAAAAAAGGGGTTGATTTGGACAGTCCCGGTGGAATTAGTTTCTTTCAATATTCTATGGATAAGAAAACAGATTATTATGCATATAATATTAAACGTCAGGATATGTACTATTCTTTTAGTGTACATACACCTCAGGGAGACTTTCATAATATAAGGACCGGAATATTTGGAAAAATAAATGTTGAAAATTCATTAGCTGCATTCGCTGTCACCATGGAGGCAGGTGTTGCACCGGACAAAATAATCAGCGCCCTTTCTTCATATCAGGGGATTAAAAGAAGATTTGATATTATCATTAATACTCCTGAATATGTTTTCATAGATGATTATGCTCATCATCCTGATGAACTGAAAGCTTTTATCCGTTCAGTGAAGGATGTTTTTCCTGATAAAAAAATTACCGGAATATTTCAACCTCATTTATATAGCAGGACCCGGGATTTTGCAGCAGAATTTGCCGAATCTCTTTCCATTTTGGATGATGTAATTTTGTTGCCTGTTTATCCTGCACGTGAAAAAGCAATTCAGGGGGTTGATTCCGGAATGATCTTTAATCTGCTTAAAAATAAAGGATTAAGAGAATTGTATAGTTTAAATGAAGTTATTGATAAAATCAACAAATTTGAGCCTGAAGTACTTTTATGCATGGGAGCAGGTGATATTGATCAACTTGTTTCTCCCCTTAAAAAATGGATTCAGAATAAAATTGAATGAGAAAATTAATTAAAATATTACCAGTTGTACTCTTGATCATTTATTTGATTTTGGCTTTTGGGTTTGTTTCCGATCAAAGGAAAAATGTTATTTGTTCGGAGATAAAAATTATAATCCAGGATAGTTTAAGCAGATCATTTTATAATACTCAGGATATAAGGAATGTTTTTATGGAGAAAGGCCTGAAATTGGAAGGCTATCCTCTGTACAGCCTTAATACCAGGAAACTTGAAGAGCTGTTTATTGACAAACCATATATCCGGAAAGTGGAGATATATGCTACAGCTTCTGGCACTCTTGAGGTAAGAATTGAACAGAGGGAACCGGTGGTAAGGGTTTATACAAATGAGAGCAGAAGTTTCTACCTTGATAATGAAGGGAATATTATGCCTGAAAGTCCAAAATATACTCCTTTTGTTATGATAGCCAATGGTTACTTTCCGGGCGGAAGTAATATTCAAAATACATCTAATATATTTAATTTGGCGGAAATAAAAAGATTTAAACCCTGGCTGGATGTTTTGGAACTGGTTAATGAGTTGAACAGGGATAATTTCTGGAAAAGCCAGTTTGTTCAGATTTATCTTAACAGGAAAGGGAAATTTGAACTTATACCCAGGGTAGGGTCTCATATTATAATATTAGGCGATGTTTCAGAGTTGGATGAGAAATTACAAAAATTGAAAGCAGTTTATTTAGAAGGATTTTTAAGTGAAGGATGGAATAATTATGAAAGAATAGATTTAAGATATAAAAATCAGGTTGTTTGTACTAAAAGATAAAAATATGACACAAAAAGATCAAATTATTGCTGCAGTGGATATTGGAACTACCAAAATTGTCACAATTGTTGGAAGGTTTAATTCAAATAACAGACTTGAAGTACTGGGGCTGGGAAAAACTGTATCCAAAGGTGTCAAACGCGGAGTGGTTCTAAATATTGAAGAAACTGTTAATGCAATAGAAACAACAGTTGCTGAAGCTCAAAAGCAATCCGGCTTAAAATTAAAAGAAGTATTTGTTGGGATTGCAGGTCAACACATAAGATCAATACGAACAAGAGGCTATATTAACAGGGATCCGCATATTGAGGAAATTGTAAAAGAAGATATTAATCGTTTGGTGGACGATATGTATAAAATTCCTGTTGATATAGGAGAAGAGATCATTCATGTTCTCCCTCAAAGTTTTATCGTTGACAGTGAAGCCGGTGTTAAAAATCCGATTGGTATGTCGGGCAGGCGCCTGGAAGCTAATTTCCATATTGTTATTGGCCAGACTGCTTCTGCAAAAAATATAATAAAATGTGTAAACAGGGCGGGTTTGGATGTCAGGCAGATGATCCTTGAACCACTGGCATCAAGTGAAGCATCATTAACCGAAGATGAAAAAGAAGCAGGCGTTGCCCTTGTTGACATTGGCGGAGGAACAACCGATATTGCAGTTTATTATGATGATATTATCAGGCATACAGCCGTTATCCCTTTTGGTGGTAATGTTGTTACAAGGGATATTAAAGAAGGATGTTCAATTTTACATCGTCAGGCTGAGTCATTAAAGATTCAGTTTGGCTCAGCTTTAGGTGACCTCGCTCCTGAAGATAAGGTAGTTACAATTCCCGGGATAAGCGGAAGGGAGTCAAAAGAAATAAGTTTTAAAAGTTTAGCTTATATTATTCAGTCGAGAATGGAAGAAATTATTGATACAATAATGTTTGAAGTTGAAAATTCAGGATTTATGGATAAACTTTCTGCCGGAATTGTAATTACCGGAGGAGGAGCTATGATCCATCACCTTCCTCAATTAATTAAATTCAAAACCGGGATGGATGTAAGGACCGGTTATCCGAATGAAAGGCTTGTAAGTGATACGAGTGATGATATAAACCAGCCAATGTATTCCACAAGTATTGGCTTACTTTTAAAAGGCCAGGGTTACCTAAAAGAAAGTAAAGAAAACATTCCGGTTGAAATGTTAAACCCTGAATTAAAAGAAAAAACTAACAAGGTAAAGGAGAAAAACATTTTTAACGGAAACAGGATATTCAGTTCCATAAAAAATGCCATTAGTGATATTTTTGAAGAAAATGATGTTAGTATTGACTAATTTACAATAAGTTAGAAATAATAAGAATAATTTAAACAAATATCTTATGAACGACGATTTAATGAATTTTGATTTGCCTGCGGGAATGTCTTCCATAATAAAAGTCATTGGTGTTGGTGGTGGTGGCGGGAATGCCGTTAATCACATGTTTCGCCGGGGGATAAAAGATGTAAATTTTGTCGTTTGCAATACTGATGCGCAGGCTATAAATAACAGTCCGGTTGCAGTGAAAATCCAGCTTGGCGAATCTCTTACGGAGGGAAGGGGTGCAGGGAATAAACCGGCTATTGGCAGGGAGGCTGCCCTTGAAGCTATTGATGAAATTACTGAGGTGCTTTCAAAAGGCACCAAAATGGTTTTTATAACTGCCGGAATGGGCGGCGGCACAGGAACCGGAGCAGCACCTGTTATAGCAAAAGTTGCAAGGGAAATGGGAATATTAACTGTTGCAATCGTTACCATCCCTTTTCGATTTGAAGGACAGCAACGCATAAATCAGGCTCTCGAAGGGATTGCAGAAATACAGAAATATGTTGATTCATTGCTGGTAATAAGTAATGAAAAATTACGTGAAGTATATGGAGACCTGAAACTCTCACAAGCCTTTGCACGTGCCGATGATGTCCTTGCAACAGCAGCAAAGGGCATTGCCGAAATTATTACTGTACATGGATATATTAATGTTGATTTTGCTGATGTTGAAACTGTAATGAAAAACAGCGGTGTTGCTTTATTAGGTTCAGCAAGCGCCTCAGGGGAAAACCGGGCACTCAGGGCAATTGAAGGGGCATTGGCATCACCTTTATTAAACAATAATGATATAACCGGGGCAAAAAGTATTTTGCTTAATATTAGTTCAGGAACTGATGAAGTCAGTATGGATGAAATAGGTGAAATAACCGATTATGTGAATCATGCTGCCGATAAAAATGCCCTGATTATTTGGGGTACCTGTATTGAAGAAAGCCTGGAAGATGCAATTAGTGTTACAATTATTGCTACCGGATTTGAAGCTCACAGTATCCCTGAATTATATACCATAAAAAGGCATTTTGATAAAGTCCCACTCAGGGAAACGGAAAAATCTTCTGCCAGGCAATTTAAGACAACTGAGTTTGAAGTAAAAGACAGTAGCACTGAAAATATAATATCATCTCAGAGAGATTTTGATTATATCCTGAATAACGAAGAAAAAGCTGAACAATATACACTTTTTGGTGATTTGATTGAAATGACAAGTAAAGAGGAAGCTGATAAAAAAAGACAGGAAAGAGTGAGTAATATTCGAAAAATGCACGAAATTGCCAAAAATTCCAACCCAAATGGATTTTCAGATAATGATAAAATTGATCAGCTTGAAAATGAACCGGCCTATCTCAGGAAAAATGTTAAAATAAGTGATTCTTCGAATTCCGTAAATTCCAATATTTCCAAGTATAGTCTTTCTGAAGATGAGGATGATATCCCACGCTTAAGAGAAGACAATTCTTACTTACATGATAATGTTGATTAATTTATTTTATTATGAGTTACACAGAAAGGGTTAATAATGATATAATGAAAGCCATGCTGGCTAAAGAAAAAGAAAAACTGGAAACTTTGAGGGCTGTTAAATCTGCATTTTTGCTTGCACGTAGTGAAAAAAGGGCTGATTATGTGTTAACAGAGGCAGATGAGTTGAAAATATTACAGAAACTGGTAAAACAAAGGAAAGAATCTGCTGCAATCTATAAAGAGCAAAACAGGCCTGATCTTTTTGACAAAGAAATTTTGGAAGCATCATTCATTGAGGCCTATTTGCCTGAGATGATGAGTTCATTGGAAATTGAGGACTATATAAAACAATTGATACAGCAAACAGGGGCCCGGGATATCAAAGATATGGGTAAAGTAATGGCTATTGCAACAAAAGAACTTGCCGGTAAAGCTGAAGGAAAAGTAATATCCGAAATTGTAAAAAAATTATTGGCTTAAAAGAATTTTATTCTGTTATCCACAATTTTAGCTAAATCCTGAAGCGCCTGATATCCTTCATAAGTTACTCTGCTTTCAAGGCCATAATTTAATCTGGACCTGGCTCCGTTTATATCGGGTTTATCCGGTATTTCTGCATTTACAAGTTGTAAAACAAAAATTCCGTTTTCGCCTTTTATTGGCGGGGAAATACTTCCAGCCTCAAGATTCATGGCAGATGCCACTACTGCAGGCTCAAAACCCACACCTGACAGATAAGGATTGGATAAACGTATATTTGAAGCTTCATTTACCGTTAAATTAAGAGATGAAGCAATATCCTGAATTAAATTTGCCTCTTCTGTTTTCTGCTTCCACCTGTCTGCAAGAATATCCAGTTTTTTTTGTTTTTTAATCGCAACTTCAATTTCAGATCTTACTGATGCTATAGAAGCATACCCTTTTTCTTTTATATCGGATAGTGATGCTATTATATACCTCTCATTCAAATCAAAGATCTGACTGACTGAATTTTTTTCCGATTCAAATGCCCAACGTATTATTTCTCTTGCATTCTCTAATCCTGGCAGGTTATTTTCTGAGGGACTAAAATCTGAGGCAAAACGCGGGGTTATACTTTTATCAATACAGGCCTGCCTGAACTTTTCAAGATTTGTAGCTGAATTTCTGAAATCAACTGCTTCAGAATAATATTTTTGATAAGTTTGATCACTTGGGCTAACTTCTCTTATAAGGTAACCAACTTTTACCTTTTTTATTTTAGGACTTTGATCTTCGATGCGTACAACATGGTAACCGAAATTAGTCTTTACCACTGTAACTTCAGACCTGGAACCCTGGAAGCAGGCATCACTGAAAGGCTTTACCATTGTACCTTCCCTAAACCACCCAAGATCCCCTCCAATGTCACGGTTACTCTGATCACCGGAATATTCAGAAGCAAGCTGCTCAAAACGTGCAAGCCCCCTGTCTAATAATGATTTCAGGCTATCGGCGATTTCTTTTGATCTGTTTTCATCTCTTTGCATTGAAGGAGTAATGAGGATATGCCTGGCCCTTACTGAATCAGGAAGAAAATTTATTTCCATCAGCCTGGCAAGTTTATATGCTCCATTATCATAAAAGGGCCCAACAATATCACCTGGTTTTGCATTAAATAAAGAATCCCTGACTATTTCGGGTAATTCTGAATAACTATAATTAATATCTCTAAAAGGTGTCTCAGAGTTTGAATTTATAAAAAATATAGGATTGTCAGCCCTGGAAAAGGGGACCAGGCTTTGTTCAATATATTCTTTGGCATTTTTGTCATCATCTTCTGACGGGGTAATTTCAAACGCTATATATTCTATACTTCTTGACTTGTCCTGTTTGAATTGTTCCTTGTGTTCATTATAATATTTCTCTATTTCACGCTGGCTAACTGATATTTCATCATCAGAAATTGTATTGAAATTTTCATATATAAAACTAAAATCTACCGAAGATTCAGATTCAAGAGCATAATATCTGGAGTCGAGCCCGGAAGATTTTAATCCTTTCCCGATTAAAGTAAAATATTTTTGAGCTAATTTTTCATCAACAATCTGATTTTCAAGGAATATCCATCGTTTCTTTTCTTCTTTATATACCGGATTGGTTATACTGTTAAAATAATTGATCATATGGGCACGGTTAAATTCCCCTGTTTCCGGATTTGTAAACATCCGGCGTATAATCGGATGTGGTTCATCCATTATCATATCGGTTTCCCCTGCAACTATAGAATCACCAATAAGCATTGATGCCAGTTCTTCATCGCTGACCTTAATCCCCAGTTTTTTAATTGCATTTCCAAGTACAAGTTCACGTATCAGCTCCCTCCACGCTTCTTCCCTGATCATTTCAATTTGTTCGGCATCAAGAGATGATATTTGATAATTCATCCTGTAGAAATCTGATAAACGTTCTATTCTTGCACTATAATCAAAATAATTGATTGATTCTCCTGCAATTTCTGCAACCTGTAACCTTTTTCGATTAAAAGCAGAAGATCCTGAGCTAAAAAGATCCCCCAATATAAATGCAATCAGAGCCAGTCCAATTACCAAAGCGACAAGTACTCCGGCTTTATCCCTAATTTTCTGAAGAGTTGCCATGTAAAATAATTATAGATTAAAAATTTCGGCTACGAATATAGTAAATTCCAATTTGATTATGATATTTTGATCTCATAAATTCTTCCTTAAATTAATAGAACCCAAACTCTTGCTACTCACTAATTATTTTTAGATGAATCAGTTCTATCCGGGTAGTGCTGACTTTTAATATTCTTATCTGAAAAGGGTCAATAATGATTTTCGTATTTTGTTTGGGAATATTTTCATAATTAAAAATAATAAATCCTGCAAGTGTATCATATTCATCTGATTCGGGAATTCCTAATTTATATTTTTCATTGAGATAATCTATTTCTATCCTTGCAGAGAAAACAAATTCTGATTCATTAATTTGCTTTTCAATAAATTCAGGGGTATCATGTTCATCCTCAATTTCACCAAAGATTTCTTCAATAATATCTTCCAATGTTATAATTCCTGATGTGCCGCCATACTCATCCACTACAAGAGCGATACTTTTACGTTCCATAATAAGTTTGTTGAACATGATATTTATGTGCATAGTTTCGGGAACGAAAAATAGAGGGAGTTGGATAGCTTTGATACTGGCAGGTTTCCTGAAAAGGTCTTTTGAATTTACATATCCTGTAATATTATCAATAGATTCTTCATAAACAAGAATTTTAGAATATCCCGTAGAAATAATTATTTCCTGTAATTTTTTAAGCGGACTGTTAACTTCAATAGCTGTTATATCTGTCCTGGGGACCATACAATCTCTTACTTTTAGCCTGGAAAATTCAAGTGTATTTTGAAAAATCTTTAATTCTGCCTGCTCTTCCATATCATCCTCAATTTTCGACTGGTTTTCACTGAACAGGTCATCAATATCAACTTTTGCAAAAACCGGCTTACTGGTATCTTTTTTAATTCTTACTTCCGACTTCAGGCCAATTTTTAATATCAGATTAGTTAGCCAAATTGTAATTAAAGTGATCGGGTAGAATAAAATATAAAATATCAGGAATGGCAGGGCAAAGATATTAAGGATCAGATTAGGCCTGATCCTGAAAAGGGTTTTAGGAAGAAATTCGCCTGTGAACAGGATTATAATAGTGCTGATCAAGGTTTGTATTGTAAGAACGATTATTTCATTGGAAATGCCGAAATTGTGTAAAAGTACTGGTTCAATTAATCTGGCCATTAATATACCATAAATTACCAGTGCAACATTATTTCCGATAAGAAGGCTTGCTATAAAATGGCCGGAATTTGAGGTGAAAATGGATATTATCCCTGAGGGGAAAATATGATTTTTTTTATCAATTTCAATTTTTAGCCTGTTCGCGGAAATGAAAGCTATCTCCATTCCGGAAAAAAATGCTGAAAATGATAATACAATCAATATAATAAGGCCGGAAGGCATGTCAGGTCCTGGTTCTTTTATTTTTTCTGTAAAAATACATTAAAACAGCCAATGCTGAAATAATAAAGTATTGAATTGTATCTTCCCGGGCCGCATAACTTTTATGAGCAGCCACTGCAAATGCAAGTATAGCAGTTATTAGCCAGAGTATTTCAGGGATCTTATGGATTTGGGGCTTCATCTTTTATATGAAGGGTTCCTTTTGAACCTTTAAGTTTCCAATTTGTCAGGTTTTGATTTGCTTCAAAACCCTGTTGCCCGTAAAAGGTGCCATCTTTATTTTCTATTCGGGAAAAAGTATTTGAATATATTTTTTCTGTCTTTTCATCCCAAAATAATTCCTGTGTATTCAGTTTTTCCTCTTCCTTATAATTTATTGCTACTACATTTCCCCTTGCCTGCCAGTGTTTGTCTTCATTGTAATATATAGCATAATCTGCCTGTAATTCAGCATTATATTCAAAGTTTTCATCATAAAAATATATATGAATACCTTCAGGAAATTCCAGATATGGTTTTTCAGCTTTTCTATATTGTTTGATCAAAGGGGCTGTTAGTTTCATTTGAACACTTCCGGAATCGGAATACATTATTTCCATATTTTTACCCTGAATATCGGGTAAATCAGCAGGATTTGTTAAAAGATTTATCCTTTCAATATCATTTTCACAGGATAAAAGAAAAAAAACTCCTGTTATTAGCAGAAGTTTTAGTACAAAAGTTCCGGAATTTATTTTATTTAGCATATCCAATACTGTTATTTTCGTGCCCTGGCAACGGTAGATCTGTTAATCCAGCCTCTCACGGTATACGGATCACCAACTTTAATACTTCTGAAAAACAGGTCTTCAAGAGAGGGAAAATGCTGACTATAATCATTTATTAAGCTTGCAGTTTTTTCTTTTACAGAAGAATCAACTACTGCAGCTTTCTGAAACATATCCACTACTACCCAATATACTGTTTGTTGATCAAATTGATCGGAAAACTCACCTTTTCCTGCAAAATAAGCTTGTCCTATAAGTATATAAGGTTCTCCCCAATTGGGTGATAATTTTATAGCTTCATTAGCATACAAGACTGCATTTCCATTTTGTTTCAGATATTGATAGGAAAGTACGGAAAGCTCATAATAATATTTTGCTTTATCTTCATCATCTTTTGCATTTTCAACAGCTTTAAGATAATAATCCCTGGAGCTGTCATATTCGTTTTTCCTGAAAAACAGGCGTGCAAGGTTATATGCAGCACCTGCCGAAGGGTCCAATTCATAAAGCCTTTCAGCAACATCGGCATATAAAGTTTCAGTTTCACATTGTCCGACAGAGAGAAAATCAATTAATTTCAAAAGAAATTCTTTATTGCTCTTGTTTGCCTCATATTTAGGGCCGAATATGCTAATTATGTTTTCACAGGTTAAAACACCACTTTCTTTAATTAAGGCGTCAATAACCTCTTTGGCATCTTTTAACCTGTTATCAGATCTGCGTTCCAGGTTTTGATCAATGATATCAGAAGAAGTTGTATAATCATTAATTAACTCTTCCCCTGAGAGTTCATTATTCATGTATAAGTTTTTACCTGCTGATATCCATGTTGTGAGTACCATCGGTGATGATTTTGATTTTTCAAAATCCACTGATTTTTTAAGATAACCATATCCTTCTTTGATGTATTCAATACCATCCTGCTGCCTGTACCGAAGTAAATCAATTCCTTTTCTTCCCAGTGTACTGCCTTCATTTCCAAAATATTTTATCCTCTTATCATGGATCATCATAATTGTGTCGCAATAAGCTTTTTTTAGCTGAGGATTATTTTCATTTTCCATAAATGATTTATACATATTTATTCCATATGCATACATTGATTCTCTGGAAGCCGGACATTCATTAAACACAATTTTCCAGGGCTCTAAAGCATCCTTGTAATTATTATGTTTATAAAACTCATAATACAGAGAAAGATTCATAAGGCATCTTATACTGTCTTCTCCTTTTCCGTATTGTGAACCATCTTCCACCCCTTTTTGCGAATAAACAAAGAACGCAAAGGAATTCATGATGAACATCGATACAATTAAAAATATCCTTGTTTTCATGCCTAATAAGATTGATTTATTATTGATTTTATATTTAATTTCCATTTCATCTTCTCTTAAATCGCTGTAACCTGTCCGGTTATCAGTAGAGTTCCCGGAGACTTAATACGATTATTCCTGAATATTTTATGTGTTTAAAGTTAATCATATTTTCTTTTTCGGAACCATATATCATGTAATGTAACACCGATATGCCAGATATCATAATTTTCTTTAATTAATTCATTATGTAAAGTACCTCTTGTTCCAAGGATATAGGCAACGTTAAATGTAGTTTGCGTACTCCTTAATGGCAAACCTATTCCAAATGTCATGCCAGAGTCCTTTATCTGCTGATTGCGGATACTAATATAGCTATTAGTAAAATAAGCCCCTATCCTGTAATTTATCCTTCCAAAATAGTTTTGTACCGAAGTGCCTGAAGGTGTAAATTCAATTCCAAAATTTGCTGATGTGGAATTGACTAAAGAGTCATTTTTACTCATTATCAGGGCATTACTCCAATCCTGTCTATAATAATCTGCTGAAAGCACAAGCTTATTATGTATCCCAAAACTGAGCCCCAATCCCAAATTACCCGGATACTTAATTGTTCCTCTACTTGTCTCATTTTGGATAATATATAATGTAGATAATAAAATGGAATCACCAACCATAGCAGATTTCCCCGGAAAATTTAACTCGGAAAGCAGATGAGAAGTTGATTTTATATCAGGCTTATTTTCAAATGCAGCTCCGAGAGTGATAAAATATTTTTCTTTAAAAACCTTATAATATTGAAGGCCAAAATTATAAACCATACCTCCAACAACAAGTTTATTCTCAATTCGGGGGATAGCACCCATATTTTCTTTATCAAGACTTAACCTGCGGGCATAAAAAATATTTCCAAAAAGATATTCCAGGCTTATCCCTACAGATAAACTGTTAAAGAATTCAACGGAATTTCCAAAATAAAGCTTGTTTAGACCTCCATTCCCGTTATAATAAAAATTAACATTACCTACATTAGGAATATCTGATGGTTCCTGTATATTATAACCAACAGAAGTATATGGGAAAATTCCTGCACTTGCTTTCCACCACTTAGTAACAGGAAAAGAAAAAGAAAGATGATGCAGATTAAAATTTCCCAGTGAAGCAGATGATTCATTGGAATGATAGGTATTGTAAAAGCCATACATTCCAAAATCGAAAAGAAAAGATAAGGTGTCAGTTGCCGTAAAAGAGGCCGGATTTATATAATTAATTTGTTTATTGGAACGTAAAGCAATCCCGGAAGAGCCCATCCCCAAACTTCTTATATTACCCGGATTATGTATTTCACCTAATCCAAATCTTGAATATGGCGAGTATGTGTTTATCTGTCCATTCATTTCAGACAAACAAACGGTTAAAATTATAAAAATTGCAATATGTTTATATGACATTATACTGAAGAATCTTATTAAGTCCTTTTATTGTTAAATTAATGTCTACAAAGATGGAGCTTTTTAATTTTTTATCAAAGAAAATATGATCACCTCCTGTTAAAATTACGATTAAATCATTAAAAATTTGATTAAAGGCATTAATATATCCATCCATTTCAAATATTATTCCGTTAAAAACTCCTGATCTGACAGCCTCTTCGGTTGTTTTGGCAATTAATTTTGTTTCTCCGTCTTTTTTTATAAGAGGGAGATTAGAGGTAAACTCATTAAGAGCTTTTAATCTTATATCCAAACCCGGAGAAATATTACCTCCAAGAAATTGCCCTTTGTTATTTACTATATCAATTGTTATGGCGGTCCCGGCATCAATAACAAGGATATTTTTGCCGGGAAAAATAGTAAATGCAGCAACTGCTGAAGCCAGTCTGTCAAATCCCAGGGTTTCACGCGATGAATAAAGATTTTCCAGAGGAACAGGGGTTGTATGATCAGAAAATAATATGAATTCCAGTTTATTTTTTAATAATGATGTAAGAAAATCATTATGCAGACTTACAGACGATATTATTCCCTTATTGACCGGATAATCTTTAAGCATTGAAACTAATAATTCAGGCTCTGAAATATTAATATTTTTTTGCAAAACAATATCATCTCCTGAGAAAATGGCAGCTTTTATAAATGTATTACCAATATCAGCAACAAGGTTCATCAGAAAATAATTTTGCTATTATTTGTCAAAATATTTTATATACAATTGATTTACCTGTAAAACAGGCGTAACCCTTTATTTTTTAATATTCTTTGTATAAGAAAAAAGGTCAACTTATTTTAATAATTTAGTTTTATAATAATTTACAAAGTTAAGAAAATCATTAATTGAAATTTTATAAATTAATAAAATCAGAATATTGACTTTAACTTAAAATATGTCTAAATTAGGAAATCTGAACGATTTGTAAATTTCATTATTTTAACTCTCATCAGCCTGCAACTAAATTTGCTTTTTAATTATGAAAACAGACTTTAAACTTGTATCACTTCTATTAATATCCGGGATAATATTTTTTTTATCCGCCTGCGGTAATAAAAGGTCGAAAGATAACTTTCAAGTCAGGGTTTTGCCTGAGTTAACTGTAGAACTTGAGGAGATTGTATATGAATATGAAAATCCCGATAATGGTTCCGGCCCATTTTGGTGCCATGGTAATGCTATCCTGGTCAGGAAGGGCGATAATGTTATTGTTTCAGGCATAGAAACACTGAAGCAATACAAGCCATTGAATAATATACGATGGTTATTGTATAAAAGAGGCCTTAATGGCTGGGAATTACAGCAGGCAGATGAAAAGGGCCGTACAAGAGAGCCTTCGCCAATAGGGCTTCTATCTGACGGGAGATTAATGATGTCAGTAAACCCTTCCATTGAAACTGATCCTGAAAAGTATAGTACCAGAAATCAGCCTCAGATACTTGAATTTTCTCTTAATGATCTTAAAGCTTCTTATAAAACACTTCTTCCTGAATGGAATGGAGACCCTCGTTTTACAGAGCATAGTTATCGCACCTTTTCAGTTGACAGAGAAAATAATGAATTTATCATTTTTCAAAACATAGGATATACACATTCTGAATGGGCATTTTTTGATCGTGATAAAAAATGGCATTCAGGACAATTGCCCTGGGAAGAGATGATTGATCCAACAATAGAACCATATAATTCAAAACATATTAGAGTGACTTATCCCCTGGTCGTCTTAAAAGACAGAGAGCTCCATTTTGTTGGAAACTGTGCATTAAATAAATGGTCCCGTATTCAAAATATGGAAGATGCGAAAAGAATTGGACTGGATGATATCGTAAGTGCGGGGGGAATGCGGATTGCAGGGGGCCGGTTCAGAAGGCTGTATTATACCTGGACCCCGGATATAACGAAAGAAGAATTTTCATCCTTTATTGAAATAGCAAATTCACATGAAAATGGAGAAAACCTTCGTGTACTGGATATGTGGCTCGATCCGGAGTCTGTGGCAAATGTGCTTTGGTTAAGTAATCCGATTAATAAAGAGATCAGGGATAAATATTTTCCCGATATAAAACGTAAATGGGCACTTAATTATGCGAAAATAAAAAAAGGTGAAATATTGATGAATAAGGTCCTTATGGAAACCGGAGACGGAGTGCCAAAAGATCTTATTAACGATAGTATTGAAAACTATTCCATAAGCTGGGGGCGATTTCATATATTACCGAATAATCGTCTGTTTGTTATTTTTCATATAGCCGGGACTAAACAGGATAATAAAAAGGCAGATGAGAACCTTTTATTGGAGCTTTTTGCTGATGGCTCCGTTAGTATGCCCCATATTATTCCAATGAAGCATCCAATGTCATTTTTCTTTACAGCTACACCGAGGGGTGGCTCCCTGCCATCAGAAACAATTGATTTAATCGGGCGGGGCAGTTCTGATAAAAACCTGGTTAGATATGCAAGAATAAAAATGAATGAATAGTATTAAGAAATATCCTTTCAATAATATTTTCCGCACTATTAAACTTAAATTTTAATTTTTTGTTTAATGACTTGAACAAAAGTCATATCAAAATGAAAAATATATTATTTCTTTTCCTTTTAGCTCTTTCTATATCAACAGTTTCAGCTCAAAAATCATTTTATGATTTCAAAGTCAGGGATATTAACGGAAAACGATTTTCATTTAATGAATTAAGAGGCAAAAAAGTGTTAATTGTCAATACCGCTTCAAAATGTAGATTTACACCTCAATTTGCGGAGTTGGAAAAATTTTATAAAGAAAATAAAGATAAAAATTTTGTAATAATTGGATTTCCTTCAAATAGTTTTGCCGGTAAAGAACCATTGACCAATGATGAAATCAAAGATTTTTGTCAGAAAAATTATGGTGTAACTTTTCCAATGATGTCAAAAATTTCTGTTACAGGAAATAATACCCATCCATTATATCGCTGGCTTACAGAAAAATCTTTGAATGGAGTTCAGGATTCCGAAGTAACATGGAATTTTCAAAAGTACCTTATCAATGAACAGGGTGTCCTGGTTAAAGTGCTTGAACCGGGGACCTCTGTATTTACCATTGAATTATAATAAGACAGGTAAAAATGTAAAGTTATAATTCGATTTCAATTAGTGATACAGTATTTATGAAGCAAGGCTTAAATTTTTAAGGATAGAAAATGCGTTTTCGACTGAAGAGATTTTGTTAATCTTTAAAATTAATTTTTCGCCATTTTCTTTTAATTGTACACGGGAGCTTTGATGCTTGATCCAGTCTAAAATTGTTTTAAAGATCTCGGAATTAAAATAATCAGATTCAGCATTTTGTATAAAATATAATAACATTTGCCCCCTTCTGATAGTAATTTTTTCAAATCCAAGATTGACGGCAAGTTTACGCATTCTTACAATATCCATAAGGTCAATTGTCTCTTTTGGGATGGGCCCAAAACGGTCTTGCAGTTTTCCGGCAAATTCCTCTAATTCATTTTCATCAATTATATTATCCAGTTCTTTATAAAGTTTTAATCTTTCACTTGTATTAGAAATGAAAGTTTCAGGAATAAGTACCTGGAGATCAGTATCTATTTGGCAATCGGACAAAAGATTATTTTTTATATCACTTTCCTCTTTATTTTTAAAAAGATCTTTAAATTCATTTTCTTTTAAATCCAACATTGCTTCCTGTAATATTCTCCTGTAAGTTTCGATACCAATCTCAGCAATAAAGCCACTTTGCTCTGCTCCCAGGAGATTTCCGGCCCCTCTTATATCCAGGTCCTGCAGGGCTATACTGAACCCGCTGCCCAATTCCGAATTTTCCTCAATAGCTTTAATTCGTCGTCTCGCTTCGGGAGTCAGAAGATGGGGAGGAGGAGCCAAAAGATAGCAAAATGCTTTTTTATTTGAGCGGCCAACTCTGCCTCTTAACTGGTGTAATTCACTTAATCCAAAATGATGTGCATCGTTTATAATAATTGTATTCGCATTTGGTATATCCAGGCCGGATTCAATAATTGTTGTAGCTACGAGTACATCATAGTCACCTGTTATAAACTGTAACATTGTGTCTTCCAGCTTTCTTCCTTCCATTTGTCCGTGTGCCACAACTGTCCGTGCATTTTTTACCTGCCTTTTTATGAGTGATTCAAGCTCAAGAATATTTTGTATTCTGTTATGGATAAAAAATACCTGTCCACCCCTGTTTAATTCAAATTCTATAGCTTCCCTGATAATATCTTCATTAAATACATGTGATTCAGTTATAATTGGATGTCTGTTAGGAGGAGGAGTATTTATCACGGATAAATCTCTTGCACCCATGAGTGAAAACTGGAGCGTGCGGGGGATAGGAGTCGCAGTCAGTGTCAAAGTATCAATATTTAATCTCAGCTTCCTGAGCTTTTCTTTCATTGCAACTCCAAATTTTTGTTCTTCATCTATAATAAGCAGTCCGGGGTCCTTAAATTTAATTTCATTCCCCAAAAGTTTATGTGTTCCAATTATTATGTCAATTTCACCTTTTTCAAGCTGTTTTTTTATTCTTTTTTGATCGGCAGGTTTTCTTAATCTGGTTAAATAATCAACATTACAGGGAAAATTTTTTAATCTTTCCGTAAATGTATTATAATGTTGAAATGCAAGCAGTGTTGTAGGTACAAGGACAATAACCTGTTTTGAATCGGTAACTGCTTTAAAAGCTGCACGTATTGCTATTTCTGTTTTCCCGAATCCAACATCTCCACAAATTAACCTGTCCATAGGATATTCGGCTTCCATTCCATTTTTAACATCAATAGTTGCTTTTAACTGATCGGGTGTGTCTTCATAAATAAATGATGCTTCCAGTTCCTGTTGCAAATATGTATCGGGTGTAAAAGAGAAACCTTTTTCACGTAAACGCTGTGCATACAGGGATATTAAATCAAAAGCGATATCTTTTATTTTTTTTCTGGCATTTTGTTTCAGTTTTGCCCATGCTCCGGTACCAAGTTTATAAATTTTGGGCGGTTCACCGTCACCTCCTTTAAACTTTGAAATGCGATGCAAAGAGTGAATATTTACATATAAGATATCATGATCTTTATAAACCAGCCTTACTGTTTCTTGTTTTTTCCCATTTATCTCTATTGTTTCAAGGCCTCCAAAAATTCCAATCCCATGGTCAGTGTGTACCACATAATCTCCGGGATTAAGATTATTAATCTCTTTCAGGGCAAGTGATTCTTTTCTTAAAAACATATCCCTGAGGCGATACCTGTGATATCTGTCAAAAATCTGATGATCTGTAAAAATAGAAATACCAAGGTCGGAATCACTAAAGCCTTCATGCAGAGTATTAAGTACAGGTTCGAAATGTACTTCCGGATCTGTTTCTTTGAAGATAGCCTCTATTCTTTCAATTTGTTTTTGATTTTCAGAAAGGATTATGTTTCTGTATCCTTTGGCTGAATTTTCTTTCAGAATGGAAGCAAGAAGCTTAAAATTATGGTTTACGGGAATCTGGGGAAGAGTATTAAATTCGTACTTTTTTATTGTATTTTCAGAAACATTCCCAAATTCAAATATTACGTTTTTTTGGATATTATTTAAAAAATCAGTGCCGCTTAAAAAAGCGTTATCCTGTTCTTTTTGTGCTCCCGGATTAAGTTTGTTGTTATGAGATAAATAGTTATCAGCTAATTCATTCATTTGTTGAATTATAGTTTGCTGATCCTGTATCCATATAATTTCATCCGGGAAATAATCAGTAAGTGAAACATTTTTTTCCCCACTTTCCTGAGTCCATTGAATATCAGGAATAATGCTTATCACATTTCTCATTTCAACTGATAATTGGCTATCTATGTCGAAAGTGCGTATAGATTCAATTTCATTTCCAAAAAAATCAATTCTGAAAGGCTGAGGAGAGGAGAATGAAAAGACATCTATTATGCTGCCCCTTATTGCATACTGTCCGGGCTGATACACAAAATCTGTCAGGGAGAAATTAAAATCCTGAAGGACTTCTTCAAGAAATCCGGAATTTATTTTTTCACCTTTTTTAATTTCAAAACTTTGTTTTTGAAGATCTGCCGGGGAAATGGCTTTTTCAACCAATGCTTCGGGATAGGAGATTACAATTATGTCTTTTTTTTCACCGCTAAGATTTTGAAGAGTTTTGGTCCTCATAATATTACCTGCTTCATCCGGCTGTCCTGAAAGCATGTTTCTTTTCCAGGAAGAAGGGAAAAAAAATAAATAATCGTCCAAACCTGCAATACTCAAATCATTCAAAAAATAGGCTGCCGAGTCTTTGTCGGGAAGAATAATTAAATGGCTTCCTTTCTGCTTTTGAAAACATGAGTAAAACAACATTGCAGGTGATGAACCACTTAGTCCTTTCAAAAGGCGGGCCCCGGATTTGTTTTCTCTGATCTCCCTGCAGATTTCCGGCACATGAATATGGTTGCTATATAAATCCTCGAACATTTTAAATGAAAACAAATGGCAAAATTAATAAAAATATGCTGTATGCAGTATTTAAACACAATCATGCCATAATCAGGATTAAGGCAGTATAACTAATGTTTTATTATATTACAGGCCTGAAACCCTAAAAGATTATATTTGTTATAAATTTTAATGACATGCTGATCTTTAAATTTGGCGGAGCTTCAGTTAAAGATGCATTTTCTGTGAAACACATCACTGAGATCCTTCGGAAATATAACGAAAATATTATTGTTGTAATTTCTGCTATGGGAAAAACCACTAATGCCCTTGAAGTTGTTGTCAGGGAATATTTTTCAGGCAGTAATGAAGCATTAGCCTCTCTGCAGAAAGTTGAAAATTATCATCGGGAAATAATGCATGAATTGTTCATTCAAAAAGATCATCCCGTAATATTTAAGGTTAATGAGATTTTTGGTTCACTTGGAAAAAAATTAAGTATAAAGCCCTCTTTAAACTATGACTTTGAATACGATCAGATTGTTTCGGCAGGAGAACTTATTTCGACTCAGATAGTAGCAGGATATTTAAATGAAGCGGGTATTCAGACGGAATGGAAAGATATACGTAACTCACTTAAAACGGACCATACATTCCGTGATGCTAATATTGACTGGCAATTGTCGGAGCTAAGGATAAAGGCAGACTTCAGGTTTTCAAATAGCCAGCTTTTGTTAACTCAGGGTTTTATTGCTTCCACCATTGAAAATCACTCAGTTACCCTTGGAAGAGAGGGTTCGGATTATACTGCTGCAATTCTTGCATATATTCTGGAAGCCGAAAAAGTGATCATCTGGAAGGATGTTCCCGGGGTTCTGAATGCTGACCCTGCATATTACAAAGATGCCATATTGTTAAAAGAATTAAGTTTTCATGATGCTATTGAACTGGCCTATTATGGGGCAAAGGTTATACATCCTAAAACTATTCAGCCATTAAAACAAAAATCCATTCCTCTGTATGTAAAATCTTTTCTGAATCCTGATGCTGATGGCACAAAAATTTCAAATATTTCATATAAAAAGCTTATACCATCTTTTATTTTTAAAACCAATCAGACTCTGATCCATTTTTTTTCCAAAGATTTTTCATTTATAGCTGAAAATAATATTAAAGTAATAATAACGTGTTTCGCTAATAACAGGTTAAAAATAAACATGATGCAAAATTCAGCTATTTCTTTTCAGATATGTGTGGATAATGAAACTATTAAAATTGAACAAATAAAAAAAGACCTGGAAGATCAATTTGAAATTAAGCTGGAGCAGGGCCTTGAACTCGTAACAATAAAATATTACGATGAAAAAACAATTAAAAGCTTAACGGAAGGTCATGAAAAGATCCTGGAACAGAGAAATCAAACTACTACCCGTATAATCTACCGGCCATAATCAGGAAACAGTAAGCACTATTTTTCCTCTGGCCCTGAGGGTTTCACTATATTCATGAGCTTTGCGGGTTTCTTCAAGAGGATAGCTGCGATCAATGATCACGCGGATATTTTTCAGGGCCACCTGATCACGTACCCATTCCAGATCTTCCCTGTACATTTTAAGGAGGATCCCGCTTGCCTTTTTTCTGCCGAAAAGAGAAGTCATTGTCTGCCAGAAAAATAATTTTGGACGGGGAAGGGTATTAACATAGCGGCCTTTTTTTGAAAGAGCTCTTTTTGAAGGGAGAAAACCCAGATTTCCTGTTACATCAAAAATAATGTTATATGGATTTTCAGTATCCAGTGGATTTTGCTTTGTATAATCTATTAATTCATCTGCTCCCAGAGATTTCACCATTTCGAAATTTCGTTCCGAACAAACAGCGCTTACTCTTGCGCCCAGCAACTTTGCTATCTGAACAGCATAGGTACCAACTCCTCCTGATGCCCCATTAATAAGTACATGCATTCCTTCTTCCAGGTTACCATGGCGCACAAGCCCCTGATATGCTGTTACACCGGCAACACCAAAGGTACAGGCTTCCACAAATTCTGTATTGTTTGGAATATGAAAGACTTTGGAGGCTTTTGCTTTTACATATTCTGCATAAGCCCCTCCTTTATAGCTTAAACCTGCATATACTCTTTGTCCTTTTTGGAAGCGCAAGGCATTTTTGCCGGATTTTTCTACAATTCCGGCTAATTCTGCCCCGGGAATAAAAGGAAACTTCTTACCGGTTATAAATTTCAGGTCCCCTTTCCGTATTTTCCAGTCAACCGGATTTACAGAAATTGCCATTGTTTTTATAAGAACCTCATCATCTGTTATTTCTGGTAAGGGAACTTCAATTAATTCCAGAACTTCCGGTCCTCCATATTGATATATTCCTATTGCTTTCATTTAAGGAGAATTATTTGATATGAGTAGTCACTATCTGAAAAAACCTGCCTTATTAAAAGGCATATCAATTATAAACAGCTATTCAAAGATAAAAACTTAAAGATAAAACATATAATTATTCATTATTTTTACAAAATAATTTTAAATATTATGAAAAAGACAACTTACAGGGTAGCTTTGACACAACTAAACCTGGACGGATTACCTGAACAGAATTTGAAAAAATGTCTTTCATGGGTAAGCACAGCTGCAAAGGAAGGTGCAAATGTGGTTTGTCTACCTGAACTATATAGTTCATATTATTTCTGCCAGAGTGAAAATATTGAAAATTTCAGGCTGGCTGAAGCCCGGGATGGTATCTCATTTCAGGCATTCAGTAAGCTGGCCCGGGAATTGGGAATTGTTATTATAGTACCGTTTTTTGAAAGACGGGCTGCCGGTATTTACCATAACAGCGCTCATATTATTGATACTGATGGATCTTCAGCAGGCTTTTATCGTAAAATGCATATTCCTGATGATCCTTTCTTTTATGAAAAATTTTATTTTACACCCGGAGATCTTGGATATCAGTCGGTCCAGACAAAGTATGGAAAACTTGGGACACTGATTTGCTGGGATCAATGGTACCCTGAAGCTGGCTGACTGCATTGAAAGGGGCCGAAATATTGTTTTATCCAACGGCAATTGGATGGCATCCGGCTGAAAAAGATCAGTACGGGCAAAAACAACATGATTCCTGGGTCACTGTACAAAGAGGACATGCAGTTGCCAATGGATTGTATGTAGCTGCTGTAAACAGAGTAGGCCTGGAGAAGCCACTTCCCGGAACTGACGGAATTGAATTCTGGGGTTCATCATTTATTTGCGGGCCACAGGGTGAAATACTCGCTCAGGCATCAACAGATAAAGAGGAAATTATTTATGCTGAAATAGAATCTGCATTAATTGAGGAAGTACGGCAGAACTGGCCTTTTTTTCGTGACCGCCGCATTGATTCTTATGGAGAAATAAATAAGATTTTCATTGATTAAATTTTAATGATGAAAGAAAACTTATATCGCTTACCTGCAGAATGGGAGGAACATCAGGCTACTCTGCTCGCTTTCCCCCATGAAGGGAAAGACTGGCCCGGGAAATATCAGGCAATTAAATGGGCATTCATCGATCTGATAAGGAAGATTTCAATTTATGAGTCAGTTATTCTCATAGTTAAATCAGAAGCCTTTCGTGAAAAAGTTGAAGATATGCTTATCCGTGCCCATACAGATTTGAACAGGATAAACTTTTTAATACAGGATACCAATCGCAGTTGGATGAGAGATTCCGGCCCCATAATTATCAAAAATTTGCAGAATAAGTCTGAAGCGCTTCATTTTCATTTCAATGGCTGGGCTAAATATCGTAACTATCATAAAGATATTAAAATACCCGAAACTCTCGCTACTTATTTAAAATTACCTTTAATTCCGGTTTCGTATCAGTCAAAAAAGGTAGTTCTGGAGGGAGGGGCTATTGACACAAATGGTTCGGGAACATTGGTAACAACCGAAGAATGTCTTATGGATCAAAAAGTTCAGGCCAGAAATTATGGATTTTCAAAAAAGGATTATGAGAATGTTTTTAAAGAATTTATGGGGATCAGCAATGTTATCTGGTTAGATAAGGGGATTGAAGGGGATGACACTCACGGGCATGTTGATGATATATGCCGTTTTGTAAACAGAAATACTGTAGTTGCCGCGAGAGAAACAAACAGAAAAGATAAGAACCATTATATCCTTGAAGAAAATCTTGAAAGATTACAGGATGCACGTATTGAGAACAATGAAAAAATTAATGTTGTTACCGTCCCAATGCCTGGAAGGATAGATTTTGAAGATCTAAGGTTACCTGCCAGTTATATGAATTTTATATTTTTAAACGGGGCAGTATTAATCCCGGTATTTAATGATAAAAAAGATTATTTAGCCCTTGGTATTTTTAATGAGTTATTTCCCGATCGTGATGTTATTGGTATAAATGCAGTTGACCTGGTATGGGGTTTAGGTACACTTCATTGCTTAAGCAGGGAAATACCTCTCTGATAAAATCCTGCCCCTTACTATTGTTGTTCATAGCAAAGAGATTCATTAAGGGCAATAATTGCAGTTTTATAATCCTCTCTGTTTATAACGAATTGCACATTTACCTGCATAAGCGACTGTGAGATTGCTGCGATATTAATATTATGTTTTGCAAGTGCGGCAGTTGCTTTGGCCGTTACCCCGGGCCTGCTGATGCTTGTTCCGAGTATACAAACAATGGCACAGGGGAAAACGCTAATTTTCTGATATTTTGATTTTAGCTCATTGATTAAATTATCTTTCAGGTCATTTTCCCAAATTACCTGTGTTATACTATTGGCATTGGTTGATTTGAGGGTATAGCTTACTTTATACTTCTGGAATATTTCCATGATACTTAAATCAAAGCCTACATGTCCAACCATATTTGGGTCATGTACCTCAATAGCGGTGACTTTGTCGGTTCCTGTTACAATTTGAACCTTTCCCGGGATATCAGAGTAATTCTTTGATATAAGAGTACCGGGATGTTCAGGTTCGAAAGTGTTTTTTACCCTTATATTTATTCCGGCTATTTCCAGAGGTTTGGATGCTTTAGGGTGAATAGCCTCCATACCGACATCGGCAAGCTGATCGGCCACGTTGAAATTTGTATGTCCCACGGGGATGGATTTATCTAAACCCACAATATTGGGGTCTGCACTGGAAAGATGAAATTCTTTATGAATAACAGCTTCATCGGCATTAATTTCTACAGCTACTTTACTGAAGGTCACCTCCGAATATCCACGGTCAAATTCTCTCATAATACCCTCCGTTCCTTTGGTATATCCTGTAACAACAGGCATTGAAGATGTAAAGTCAATATCCTGAAGCTCCTTACGGATACGTTCATCAATAGTAAGAGACTCAGAATCGCTAAAACCACTAAGATCAACAAATACAGCATTAATCCCGTGATTTTGCAAAATATTGACAGAATTAAAAGCTGAATGGGCCTCCCCAATTGAGGAAAGAATTTCACGGGCTGCCAGTAATATATTTGTTTTGTTCACATATCCGGTTGCCATAACATCCGCAAGGCTGTTAAGATAATTTTTTGCCTGCCCTATTCTTTCTGTAATGAAACCGTCGGCTGCCTGAAGGTCCAGTCCACAGTCCTTAAATGTATGATTGATCTCAATAAGTTTTAAAAGTAATTCAGATAAGGCCTCATTATAGCTTTCCCTTTTTTCAAACTTACTGTATATGCCGGGTTCTTTCGTTTTTTTATGTTCCAGAAGCCAGTTAGTTACATTATTATATGCAGATACAACAAAAATTCTGTTATACATTTCATCCGGTTTGCGGTTCCCAATGATTATGTTTTTCAACACATCATGAAAACTCGACATAGGAGTCCCTCCAATCTTTTCAACTGTAAGCATGATTAAAAATAATTAAAATTTTCAGGGAACAAAAATAAGAAGAATTTATAAAGATATTGCCCTGCTTATAAAAGTCATGTTAAAATATCTACTCTCCGGAAGATATGTTAATAAGCCAGTCATAACATCTTTCAGGCCATGATGAAAGGTATCCCCTGCCTATTGCCAGGGAATATCCATGACCGCCATAAGGATAAATATGCATTTCTGCGGTGATTTTATTATCACGCAGGGCCTTGAAATAGGCGATACTATTTTCTACAGGAACACCTTTATCATCAGCCGAATGGATAAGAATTGCCGGAGGGGTATCATGTTTTACCTGAAGTTCACTTGAATAATATTTCATGAGCTCTTCATTGTCCCCTGCAATTGCCTTTCGTGATCCGCTATGTTGTTTATCACTGGTAAATGAAATTACGGGATAAATCAAAATGGAGAAGTCGGGACGGCAGCTCATTCTTTCAACAGGATCTTCTGCTGAAGGATTTCCATAATCAAAATGCGTACTTAATGATGAAGCAAGATGGCCTCCGGCCGAAAATCCCATAATCGCTATTTTATCAGGATTTATATTCCATTCTTTTGCATGATATCTTACCAGGCGCATTGCACGCTGGGCATCAAGCAAAGGAGTTTTATGAGCTTCAATCTGGCTTACAGGAGATGGCAGCCTGTATTTCAGAACAATTCCTGCAATACCTTTTGAATTCCAGAATTTAGCTATATCTTCTCCTTCCCAGTTATATGCAAGGGCACCGTAACCTCCGCCGGGACAAATGATAACAGCTTCTTCACGTGCATATCTTTTCGCCGGAAGAAAAACTGAAATATCCGGATTCTGAACTTTATAATATCTGATAATTTCAACAGAATCCCTGATTTCTTTTTCATCAGAAGCTTTATAATTTGGCATTTTCCCTGCAGGATATAAATCCATCTTAAAATGCTGGGAATTAGCTACGTTTGATAAAAAGAAAAGTAGAGACAATGCAATAAAGTAAGTAAGATTTTTCATGTTAAAATTTTATTATTAATAAGATTATGAATGACGTATAGTTTCTTAAGAACAATTGATAAACCTGATATTTTATTTAAAATTTTTATTCACCCATCACCTTAAATCTCCACTTTGTATTTTCACTCATGGTATGCTCCCTTGCAACAATCTGATTTACTCTGTCAATTATTTCAGGATATCCGGAAGCTATATCTGTTGTTTCACCCGGGTCTTTTTCAAGGTCATACAATTCCCATGTAAGATTTCCTTTAAACATGTTTTTTCTCAATGCTTTCATATTTCCTATCCTTACAGCCATTTGTCCTGTATAAGCCGGGAATTCCCAATAGAGAAATTCATGTTGCTTTTGTTTTTTTCCTTTCAATAAAGGCAAAAAGCTCAGGCCGTCTGTAAATTCCGGAACTTCAATGCCGGCAATTTCTGCCAGTGTTGGCATTACATCATAAAAAGCAAAAGCCTGATCACTTACGCTGCCTGCTTTAATAAATCCTGGCCAGGCTACAATCATTGGTACTCTTATGCCTCCTTCATGCAGAAAGCCTTTTCCATATCCCTGCTCTGATCTGAAGGGGCCGCCACTTTGAAACCAGGGAGAATCTGAACCGCCATTATATGTCGGGCCGTTGTCACTGGTAAAAAAGATGATTGTATTTTCAAAGATTCCAAGGTCTTTAAGTTGTTGTATTAATTTGCCGATCTGGTCATCGAGATAGCT
>CAZLXM010000045.1:0-29030 GCA_964563105.1 uncultured Bacteroidaceae bacterium | reverse complement strand
TAAATTGCTCGGCGGCTTCAGCATAATTTTCACTTGACATAAGCATTTCTCCATATCGAAGAAATATTATGGGATCCTGTAAATCCCTGTTAATAACCTTACGATACCAAACTTCAGCCTTTTTTGATTCTCCTGTAATACGATAACACTCGGCTATCTTAAACACTATCTCATTCTTCCTGTCCTTATCTCTGATTTTATTATATGCATTTTTATATAAATCAATTGCCTCATAATATCCTCCGGCATTAAAAGCTGCATTTGCCCTGAAATCTTTTTCCCTTTTATGGCTTTGGGCAAATATATCATATTGATAAAAAAAGCATAACAGAAAAATAAGAATGCTGACTTTTTTCATTTCAATAATTTTTACATTCAGTAAAAATAATGGTTTTTAATAACAAATTACAAGATAATTTAATTACTCAACGTAAATACTATATAAATTGTTGTAAAAATTTAACTGCTAAATAAAAGTTCCCTGTATTTTGGTAATGGCCATATTTCATTGTCAATCATTAACTCCATTTTATCAACATGATAGCGTATATCATCAAGGTAAGGATAAACTTTTTTCGAATATGCCCCGGCCTTCTCCCGGGTATTTTGAATTCTATTTGCCCTTTTCCTTTCTTCCACCATGTCTTTAACTTTTGCTTTTATATAAGATATATGTGCCGACATTTCTTTTATCATTTCAATCCTGGCTCCTGAAACTTCCTTAAATTCATCAGAATTGAATAGCTCTTTTAATCCCAGGACATTTTTTATAAGCTTAGACTGATATTTTATTGCAATAGGTACAATATGGTTCAGGACCAGGTCTCCCAATACACGCGATTCGATTTGGATCCTTTTTGTAAAGTTCTCAAGTAGTACCTCTGTTCTGGCATGAAGTTCCCTTTCACTAAATACTCCCTGTCTTTTGAATATTTCAATAGTTTCTTTATTCAAATAGGCATCCAGAGATTCCGGAACATCCGTAATCTTTTTTAAACCACGCTGTTCTGCTTCTTTTTCCCATTCTTCACTATAATTATTACCATCAAAACGAATAGGCTTAGACTCAATAATATATTTTCTTAAAATTTGAAATATAGCTTCATCTTTCTTAATACCCTTTTCAATAAGCTGATCCACTTCTTTTTTAAACTGACCAAGCTGGTCTGCTATCACTGTATTTAAGATTGTCATTGCTGAAGAACAGTTTGACGATGAGCCTACTGCCCTGAATTCAAAGCGATTTCCGGTAAAAGCGAAAGGAGATGTTCTGTTTCGGTCAGTATTATCAAGTAAAATTTCAGGTATACGGCCAATATTCAATTTGAGCTCTGTCTTTTCGTCAGGGGTCATTTTTTTTGTTGTAACTTTTGCTTCAATTTCATCCAGAATTGAAGTAAGTTCTTTTCCCAGAAAAACACTCATAATTACCGGAGGTGCCTCGTTTGAGCCAAGTCTGTGCATGTTGCCTGCAGAGGAAATACCTGCTCTGAGTAAATCAGCATTTTTATATACCGAAATAATAGTATTAACAAGGAAAGTAAGAAATTGCAGGTTTGATTTTGGGTTTTTTCCGGGGGAAAGCAAATTTACTCCGGTATTAGTTGAAAGTGACCAGTTATTATGTTTGCCTGATCCATTTATACCGGCAAATGGTTTTTCATGAAATAAAACAACAAAATTATGTTTTTTTGCAATTTTTTTGGCCAGGTCCATCATAAGAAGGTTGTGATCAACAGCAAGATTACATTCCTCATATACAGGGGCACACTCAAACTGGTTAGGGGCTACTTCATTATGACGCGTTTTTATAGGGATACCTAATTTATACGCTTCAATCTCAAAATCTTGCATAAAAGCTAAAACCCTTTCAGGAATTGATGAAAAATAATGGTCTTCAAGCTGTTGATCCTTAGCAGAAGCATGTCCTAAAAGTGTCCTTCCTGTAAGGGAAAGATCTGATCTGGCTTCATACAATGCCCGGTCAACAAGAAAGTATTCCTGTTCCCAGCCCAAATTAGCTATTACTTTTGTAATGTTTTTGTCAAAATACTGACATACCTCGGCAGCTGCCTTATCAATAGCTGCCAAAGCCTTTATAAGCGGAGTTTTGTGATCAAGTGCATCACCAGTATAAGAAATAAATATTGTTGGAATACTAAGAGTATTACCAGTTATGAATGCCGGAGAAGAAGGGTCCCAGGCGGTATACCCGCGGGCTTCAATAGTATTTCTCAAACCGCCCGAAGGAAATGATGAAGCGTCGGGCTCCTGTTGTACAAGTAATTTACCTGAAAAATTTTCAACAACACCACCATAAGGGGCATGCTCAATAAAAGCATCATGTTTTTCGGCTGTTCCGTCGTTTAGAGGATGGAACCAATGAGTATAATGAGTTACACCATTTTCCATTGCCCAGGCTTTCATACCTGAAGCAACCTGATCAGCAACTTTACGGTCAAAATGTATACCCTTTTCAATTGCTTCCATAACCTTATCATAAGCATCCTTAGATAAGTATCTTCTCATTTTTTCATAATCAAAAACATTACATCCATAATATTCAGATATTTTCCCGGAAGGGGCCTCAACCATTACAGGTTTACGGGAAAAAACTTCCTGAAGTGCTGCAAATCTAATATAAGCCATTATACTAAAATTATTTCTTTGTTAAATTCGAAAATATCGAGGCAAAAATATAAATTTTTTTTAACACCCCCTATATTTTTATACTTACTCAATAAATTTTTTAAGATTTTTATATTCCCCTCCCCTTTTTTCGAATATCAAAGTATAAAAAAGGCTTTTTTAATTAGAAAAAATATTATGACCCAAATGATCCCCTTTACCACAGCTTTCTCTTTTTGTCCTCACTTAGCCCTTATTTTTTCATCTCACCCAGGATAAGCTTATAGTTTGCACTAAAACCAAACGGATATCTAAGCGTCTTTTTTTAACAATTCAGCATAATATTTAAAAAAGAAAGGAATTGTTTCAATACCTTTAAAGAAATTAAATAAGGGGAAATTTTCATTTGGAGAATGGATAGCATCAGTATCAAGGCCAAAACCCATTAATATTGATTTAATCCCAAGCACTTCTTCAAAATCAGAAACAATAGGTATGCTTCCCCCTGTCCGTACGGGAATTGGCTTTTTCCCGAAAGTTTTTTCCATCGCCATACTTGCAGCCTGATATGCATTTGTATTGACAGGCGAAACATATCCTTCTCCGCCATGTAGACTTGTAACTTTTACCTTAACAGTTTTAGGGGCAATATTTTTTATATGTCTTTCAAACAGGCTGTCTATTTTTTTGGATTTTTGATTTGGCACAAGCCTCATTGATATTTTTGCCCAGGCTTTTGATGGTAATACGGTTTTAGCCCCTATTCCGGTATAACCTGACCATATCCCACAAACATCAAGACTGGGCCGGATACCCGTACGCTCATTGGTTGAATAACCCTTTTCTCCTGTAACGTCATCTATTTCAAGCTCATTAAGATACTTTTGAAGGTCAAACGGAGCTTTTGCCATTAGTTCTCTTTCCTCTTTGCTTATTTCAAGCACATCATCATAAAATTCCGGAATAGTAATACGTCCGTTTTCATCAATTAATGAAGATATCATTTTCGAAAGTACTATTGCAGGATTAGCAACTGCTCCGCCATAAATACCCGAATGCAGGTCACGATTGGGGCCTGTAATTTCTACTTCCAAATAACTCAGGCCTCTCAAACCCACTGTAATGGATGGAATATCACGGTCAATCATTGTTGTGTCAGAAATCAGTATAATATCAGCTTTTAATAAATCCTTATTTTCCCGGCAAAAATCTTTCAGGCTGGGCGAACCGATTTCTTCCTCCCCTTCAATCATAAATTTAATATTACACTCAAGAACCCCTAAAGTATTCATTAATTCAAATGCTTTAACCTGCATAAAAAGTTGACCTTTATCATCATCCGCTCCCCTGGCATATATTTTACCATCTCTTATTTCAGGTTCAAAAGGAGGCGATTTCCATAATTCTAAAGGTTCAACAGGTTGAACATCATAATGACCATACACAAGCACAGTCGGATAATCCGGATTAATTAATTTTTCACCGTAAACAACCGGGTTTCCTTTGGTTTCCAATACTAATGCTTTATCAGCACCTGCAGTTAAAAGAGACATTTTCAGATGCTCAGCAGCAGCAAATATGTCATCTTTATTCTCTGCTTTTGCGCTTATTGATGGAATTCTGATAAATGAGAATAATTCATCCAAAAACCTTTCTTTATTATTTTCGATATAATTTTTTATTTTTTCCATGATAAATTCATTAATTTATGTAGAGATATTCTATTAAAGCTTGTTTTTATGTTCAGAAACTAAAACATTAGATAAATTTATCTGGTTAAAAGTTTAGCATAAACTTCTTCCATTTCGTTATAAAATTCTTGTCCCCAATATTTTATAATGGGTGTTTTCAAAAATCTGAACAAGGGCAGTTTTTCTTTTTTACCTTTCTTTCTGGCAGCTTCACAAATATGCCATTTGTGATAGTTTAACGCCGTGTATTCACCAATCCGCGATTCACGTATTGGATAAAGATGACATGACCTGGGTTTTTGAAAATTGATTTTCCTGTCCTCATATGCTAATTCTATACTGCATTTTGCTATGCCATTTTCGAAAATAGCATATGCACATTCACGGCCTTCAATTAAAGGGGTTACTTTCTCATCCTCATCAATAACCCACTTCCCTTGTTTTTTTATTGAAGCTAATCCTTCAGAAGAAATGTAACTACTTATTTTTTCAAATTCATTTTCCAAAATTTCAGCTTCATTGTTTGACAGTGGAGCTCCGGCATCTCCATAAACACAGCAGGCCCCAAAACAGTTTTTATAATCACAGCAAAAATATTGTTCAAAAATATCTGAGCTGATTATTTTATCTTTTATCTGTATCATAGTGACAAAAAAGAATTATAAAGTAAATCTTTTTTAAATTAATGCACAAGCTTTGCCGGATTAAATGACATTCTAACTAATATATCAGGCTTTGAACGCTTAATAACATGACCGGCTGATGAGAAAAGCTTTGTCGGTGAAAATAAAAGCAGGTTTTGTCATTAAATGCCAATTAAGTAAATTTGCCACTTCTTAAAATTAAATATTTTGTATGGCCACAACACGCATTTTATTTGTTTTGTCATTAATGCTGACCACTATCCTCTATGGCCAGCCAAGATTACTGGAAGATGAAGAATTTGTTGAAGGTATAAAAAACGGCCTTGCAAATGTGTATAATTATAATTTTAATTATTCCCGTGATATTCTTTCTTTCGTTAAAAAGAAAGCTGACGGACATCCTGTAGTGCCATTTTACGAAGCATTTATAATATATTGGGAAAATTATCCGATGACTCCGGACAATCCTAATTCAGCGCGATTTTTATCACTTCTGGAGGAATCATATACAATTGCAGGAAAAATGCTTCTAAAAGATCCGGATAATATTGAAGCCGTCTTTTTTGATCTTTTTTCAAAAGCTTTTTATGTTATGTTTTGGGCGGATAACGGAAAACCTGTTAAAGTCTTTCCCTATCTTAATCCAATATATAAACATACAATAGCCGGGTTCACCTTAAAAGAGCAGTTTAATGAATTCTATTTCACAACCGGTTTATATAACTATTATATTATCGCTTATCCCGAAAAACATCCGGCCTATAAACCACTGGCTATGCTTTTCAGGAAAGGCGATAAAGAATATGGAATAGATTTGCTGAAATATTGTGCGGAAAATTCAATATTTCTAAGAGTAGAAGCCGGATTTTTTCTTTCAATAATAAATTTAAATTACGAAAATAATTACAAAGAAGCTTCTGAACAGGCATCAAAATTGTATAGGGAATTTCCTAAAAATTCGTTTTACACGGCACATTATGCCCGAATTCTTTTACTTAATGAAAAATACTCCATGGCTGACATTTTAATTAGCCATCTCGAAAATGAAAAAAATGAATACTCAATTTTGGCAGGAAACATCTTACGCGCAATATATCTTGAAAAATATCAGAAAAATTTTGATGCCGCATATGCTAAATTCCAAAAAGGATTCGAATTGTCACAAAATTACGAAGGACCTCCAAAAGAATTTAATGCCATGGCATTAATGGGTATGGGGAGGTATCATCAAAGAAAGTCAGAATTTTCTATTGCCAACCGATATTTTAGAAATGCAAAAAGTATTTGCAGTTACGAATATATTATAAATGACAAGTTTTGAAAATAATCCTGAAGCTATACGGTTAAAATATCTTTACCGTAAGCTGTTAATAAAAGGCAAAATAACTTTATCCATAGCTGATGCTATTAAAATTATTGGCCATGATTGTGCCTGTCATTTATATTCAGTAAAGAAAAATCCCGGAAATTAGATAATTTAGGCCAAAAATTTTTCAGAATTAGTTCAGATCAATGTCTCATCAATATAAACCAAATAAATTATTGTGAAGAAAAATATAGCTATAATAAGTGGAGGTGATTCGTCAGAGTATGTAATTTCTGTAAAGAGCGCAGAACAAATAATGAATTGGGTTAATCCCGAAAAATATGAAGCATATCTTGTTAATCTCAGGAATAATAATTGGAATGTTATTCTTAAGAATGGACAGAAAATTCCTGTGGATTTAAGGGATTTTAGCCTAAATTTGAAGCTAAGAAAAATCCGCTTTGATTATGCTTTTATAATAATACACGGAGATCCTGGTGAAAACGGGAAAATCCAGTCTTTTCTTGAATTACAAAATATTCCATACAATACTTCCGGGATTCTTTCTTCTGCATTATCATTCAACAAGCATGCCTGCAAAATATTTTTAAAAAATTCCGGGATTTTAACTCCTGAATCTATTTTATTAAGAAAGGGAATTGCATATAATTGTGAGGATATTAAAGACATTGCAGGACTGCCTTGTTTTGTCAAACCGAACAGTGGCGGCTCAAGTATTGGCGCTTCCCGGGTTAACAAATTTGCAGATCTTGACCCTGCAATTAAGTCTGCATTTACAGAAGGAAATGATGTGCTGGTTGAATCATATATTAAAGGGACAGAGATCAGTTGCGGCCTCCTGAAAACAAAATCCAGGGAATATATTTTTCCTATAACTGAAATAGTGCCAAAAAAAGATTTCTTTGACTATGAAGCTAAATATACAGTGGGAATGGCAGAAGAAATAACACCCGCCAGGATCCCTGAGGAAATTCAAAAAAAATGCAGGAACCTTTCATCTGAAATTTATGATCTGTTGGATTGCAGGGGGATTGTGCGAATTGATTATATAGTAAAAGGTAATCAGCTTTATTTTCTTGAACTGAATTCAATTCCGGGAATGAGTAAAGAAAGCATTGTGCCGAAACAAATCAGGTCCATGGGATTAAAAATGGAAGAAGTTATTGATCAGATTATCTCTGACACTTTGGAAAATTAAACTTTCTCAATTTCAAGGATCACATCATCCTTCATAACGGAATCATTAGCCTTAATATTTATTTTTTTAACCCTGCCATTTACCGTTGAAATTATTTCATTCTGCATTTTCATTGCTTCAAGAATAACTATAGGGTCACCCTGTTTAATTTCGGTATTTTCTTCAACCATGATATCAAGTATTTTCCCTGGCATTGGGGCACTCACTTTTTCTATTCTGGATGAATCCCCCATTTTGGACAGGTATTTACGCCTTTTATATGAAATTGGGGTTTCAATAGAGAAAGTATACCACACACCATTTATCATAACGGTATACTTATTTTGATTTTTTTCAAGTATATTGACCTGATATTTTTTTCTTTTCCAGTAGATATAATTAAATCCATCAACTTCTTCAACAATTGAGAGGTCCAGCCGTTTTCCTTTCACTCTGGGACGATCCTGTAAGGGCTGTTCTATATCAAACTTTTTTTTGCCTTTTCCGCAGGCAATAAATTTGTCCTTTATATTTTTACCATCAAGATCCTTCATACTTCTTTAATTTAAATAGATTTAAGTCTTTTATTCAATAACCATGGGGTCATCGATTTGCCTTTTTCAAAATTCACAAGCTTCTCTTCTTCATTTTTTAATTCACGGGCATAATCATACGTAGCAAAAAAAGCAGCAAGCATTTCTTCTTCCGGATCTTCCCGGTAGTGGATTTTCATTTCTTTATTAAGAAATGAGGTGTCATAAATTCCTTTTCTAAAATTTTTATTTGCCAGAACAGCCTGACAAAATGGGATTGTTGTTTTTAAACCTTTTATCCATAATTTCTTTAGGGCGTTTGATGAGTAAAGCAACGCTTTTTCTCTGTTTTCACCATGAATAATTAATTTGGCAATCATGGAATCATAATACGGAGTAATTATTGAACCTTCCTTTACTCCTGTATCAATTCTAATATTCTTACTTTTTGGATATGAAATTTTTTCAACAATTCCGAGACAGGGTGAAAAACCAGCCTGAACATCTTCTGCATTTATTCTGAATTCAAATGCCCAGCCTTTGAAGCTTATTTCATTTTGCTTAAGGGGTAATTCCTCACCTATGGCAACCCGTATCTGCCATTCAATCAGATCAACCCCTGTTATAGCCTCAGTTACAGGATGCTCTACCTGGATTCTGGTATTCATTTCCATAAAATAAAAATTATTATGGTCATCCAGAAGAAACTCAACAGTTCCGGCACTGTAATAATCTACAGACTTGGCAATATTAACAGCAGCCTCTCCCATTAACTTCCTGAGTTTAGCATCCAGGGCAGGTGAAGGTGATTCTTCTATTAATTTTTGATGCTTACGTTGAATTGAACATTCACGCTCTCCAAGATGTACAATGTTGCCATGTTTATCCCCAAATACCTGAAACTCAATATGGCGAGGATTTCTAACATATTTCTCGATGAAAAGCGAAGGATCATTAAAAGCTTTATCTGCTTCAGAAGATGCCATTTTAAACATTTTTTCCATCTCTCCTTCTTTTTCAACAATCCGCATCCCTCTTCCGCCCCCTCCGGCAGCAGCTTTTAAAATTACAGGATAGCCAATCATTCCTGCTACTTCTATTGCTTCTTCCGGGTTAAGGACATTTCCTAAACTACCCTGTAACAAAGGGACATTATGTGCCCTGGCAAGCTGTTTGGCAATAGTTTTATTCCCCATCTTGTATATGGCATTGGCTGAGGGACCAATAAAAACAATTTTATTTTGCTCACATCTTTCTGCAAAAAACGGGCTCTCAGCAAGAAAGCCATATCCCGGATGAACTGCATCTATCTTGTTTTTCTTTATAACCTTAATAAGCAAATCTACATCAAGAAAAACTGGAATGCTCTCCGGCGATTCTGAAAAATCAATAATTTTATCAGCATTAGACAAATAAGATGCATTAGGTTCTTTTGAAGTCTTAATGGCCCAGGTCTCAATACCCATCTTTGCAGCCGTTTTCATTATCCGGACAGCTATTTCTCCCCGATTGGCTATTAAAATGCTCTTGATTTTCATTTTAAATTATTAATTTAAAGAGGAATATTCCCGTGTTTACGTGAAGGCACATTTACGTGCTTATTCTCGAGTGCTTCAAATGCTATAATTAACTTACGCCTTGTCACAGCGGGATCAATCACCTCATCAATAAACCCTCTTTCCTCGGCAATAAACGGATTAGCAATGTCATTTCTATATTTATTAGCAAGCTCAATTCGTAGTTTTTCGGGATCATTAGATTTTGAAAGTTCATTTTTATACAGGATAGCGACAGCGCCTTCAGGCCCCATAACGGCAATTTCTGCAGTAGGCCATGCATAACTAAAATCTCCACCCAGATTTTTGCTATTCATAACGCAATAAGCACCACCATAAGATTTTCTCATTATTACTGTAATCCTGGGAATAGTAGCATCTGCAAATGCATAAAGAAGTTTAGCCCCATGCCTTATAATGCCATTGTGTTCCTGATCCAGCCCCGGCAGAAAACCCGGAACATCCTCAAGGGCAAGGACCGGAATATTGAAAGAATCACAAAAACGAACAAAACGGGCAGCTTTCATCGAAGAATTGATATCAAGGGTACCCGCAAGAACTTTGGGTTGATTTGCAACAACTCCGATTGTTTTTCCTTTAAGCCTTCCAAAACCTATAACAATATTCTGTGCGAATAATTCAGATATCTCAAAAAAACTTCCCTTATCAAAAATTAAATTAATTACTTCTTTAACATCATAAGGTTTATTGGAATCATCAGGAACAATATCCCTGAGTTTTTCTTCAATATCTTTCTGTGGTTCACTTTCTTCAACAAAGGGAGGGTTCTCAAGATTATTGGATGGTAAATAGGAAAGTAATTTACGAACTCCGAAAAGGGTACTTTCCTCATTATCAAATAACATATGGGAAATACCACTTTTTCTCGCATGAATCTCTGCACCGCCAAGATCTTCAAAACTCACATCTTCATTCAGGACTTCTTTTACAACATTAGGCCCTGTAACAAACATATAACTTGTTTTGTTTGTCATGAACACAAAATCGGTAATGGAAGGTGAATAAACAGCACCACCAGCTGCAGGGCCCATAATAACACTAATCTGGGGAATTACGCCTGAGGCCTGAACATTTCGAAAGAAAATCCCGGCATATCCTGCCAGACTTGCAACCCCTTCCTGAATCCTTGCCCCGCCGGAATCAATTATCCCAATCATAGGGGCACCCATCTTAAGGGCCATATCCTGAATTTTAGCAATCTTTTTTGCATGAACAGAACCTAAAGAACCTCCCATTATATTAAAATCCTGGGCATAAGCAAAAGTTAACCTGTTACTGATTTTTCCATGCCCGATAATAACACCGTCACCAAATGAGTGCCTTATCCTCCCAAATCCGGTATCTTTAGCTGAAGGAGTTGCAAAAGCATCAATTTCTTCAAATGAATCTTCATCAAATAATAAATTAATGCGCTCACGTGCCGTTAACTTACCTTTACTATGTTGCTTTTCAGTATTTTCTTTACTGTACTGCTCCGCAAAAATCTTCTTACGCTCAGTAAATTTTATGAAATTTTTTCCGTTAATATCCATAAGCTGTATGGTTCAGTATCGACAATAAACAAGAAACGTTTTTCAAATGAACAAAATAACTCATTAATAATCAGTACACTGGTTTTTCAGATATGCTTATGTCAATCTTTATTCCATCTGCAAATGTAAGAATAATATTAATTCTTGGAATTTTTATTTTGACTAAAATCGATTTTGAAGCTTACTATACTGTTTATCAGATATATAGAATACACCTTTTTATCGAACGATATTTTTAACTATAACTAAATTTAATTAAAACTACTAATAACATCTTTAAAAACAACTTATTATATAAATAAAAAACACCGGAGAATTTTAAATTTCCTCCGGTGAATACAGAAAAACATCGGAATAAAAAATAAACCCCAAAAATCGGAATTAACCCAAAATTCCTATCCAGATGTCTCTTAATTATTTTTTGATGACAGAAAGAGAAAATTGTCACAAATTATCTCTGTTGTATATCTTTTATTACCATCTTTATCTTCCCAGGTGTGTGTTTGTAAACGACCTTCTATATATAAGGGATCACCCTTTTTTACATATTTACCAACAATCTCTGCCCTCTTATTCCAGGCAACAATTTTGTGCCATTCAGTTTTTTTAACCTCCTTTCCATCTTTATCAATATATTCTTCATGTGTCGCCAGAGGAAAATTTGCAACTACCATATCCTGACTGATCTGATTAATCCGTGGAGAATCTCCAACATTACCCACCAGCATAACTTTGTTCATAGTATTTCTCATAATACCTCGAAATAAAAAATGAATAATTTGATTAATTTCATACTTAATGACAAAATGTTTTAAAAATCAGCGTTATTTATTTTAAAAAATGAATAAAAAAATAAAAACACTCATAACAGACTGATATACAGCCTAATAATTTAGCTAAAAAACATTTAAACCAAAAAAATGATTCCAAATCGAATGAATTACGAAATCTTAAATATCCCTTATAAATTTCACATCTATATTATTTTCCTTTTAATCTTTCCGTGGAAATACAGGATCAAATATTAAATTTACATTTATATTCTTATTGTAATTATTCAAAACAATTTCTAAATATAAGTCAGGTTAAGCATGTTATCAGTCTGTATTCCTGTATATAATACTGATATTTCAGCTCTTCTCAATGCACTGCTAAGGGAAAAGGAAACCTTAAATTTACCTCTTGAAATCATTGTTATTGATGATGCATCTTCAGAAAAGTGGAAAGAAACCAACCGGCCTGACATAAATAAAGTCAGATATTTTGAATTAAATTCAAATATCGGACGCTCCGGGATCAGAAATCTTTTTCTTCAGTATGCCACATATCAATATTTGCTGTTCGTTGATAATGACTCATTAATTATTTCAGAAAAATTCCTTTCAAAGTATCTTGACTCAATTAAACAGGGTCAAATTGAAGTAATATGCGGAGGAAGGATCTATGACAACAAATTACCACCCCGTAATAAAAGGTTAAGATGGAAGTACGGCATTAAAAAAGAAAGCAAATCATTAGCCAGGAGAATACAGGACCCTTACAAAGCATTTATGACAAATAATTTTCTGCTACATCGTAAAATATTAGAAAAAACCTCATTTGATGAGCGACTTACAGAATATGGGCATGAAGACACCCTTTTTGCATATTCTCTTAGAAAAGAAGCTGTTACTATAAAACATATTGATAATCCTGTAATGAACGGAGATATTGAAAATAATAAGGAATATCTTATAAAAACAGAACAGGCAGTAAAAAACCTGATAAAAATCCTGGAATTTACAGATAATGACCCTTCATTTATTGACAATATTACTATTTTAAGATTTTATATAAAACTCTCTTCACTTAATCTCATAAACACTGTATATCTCCTGTTTATTTTTACAAAGCCTTTTCTTAAATTTCTACTGCTTAGAGGCAGAGTATATATCTTTATGTTTAATTTTTATAAACTGGGTATTTTAATTGTTAACCAAAAAAGAAAGAATTAATTTTTTTTGTCTGGTTTAAAAAGTTTTTTGTCAATATTTAAAAAATATTCTTCCCTGATTATTTTACTTTTCCGTAATTCTCTTTAATTTTTTTGTTTTTAATATCAGATGACATAATCACAGGGCCTCGTTCAATATTATTTTGTATACAGAATTGGGATATAATTTCAAGTATATCATCAGCATATTTTTCTGCTTTCTTTTTTCCTATCCCTTTGACTTTTAAAAGTTCAGCCTTATTTGAAGGAAGAGATTCGGTCAAATCAGCCATAACTTTGGAATGCAGGATCATATATGCAGTTAGCTTTGTTTTCTTACTCATTTGATTTCTCCACAACTTCAAGGTATTATACAAAGAAGGATATTTTATGGATTGCAAAACCTCAGATTTTTTTGCTTTTAATCTTTTCTTTACTAATGAAGGGATTTCCAGGCTAACTTTTGCCCTTGTCTCAAGGTATGATTTAACATCAAATCCGTTTCTTCCAGCCTGAAAACAATATAACTTATACAGTATTTTTTCAAGTACATCGTTAACAGCCTCTTTAGTGATCTTGTCTAAAGCCTTATTATCAGTTTCAAAAATCTCATCTGTTATAGTTGAAACAATACTGTTTTCAAGTTTATCACTAAAATAATTGATCCCTTTTATTACCCTTTCATGGATAATATTATAATTTTCATCTTTATCCTGATGCTCATGAAAGAGCTGTTTCAATTGCAGTCTGAACTTTCCTGCCACATCATATATATTTTTTACAATCGAAACATTAAAACTTTCTAAATGATTATATGGATTTCGGATATAAACATGTTGATTTTCTTTTATTATGCGCAAAAATTTATCCGTTTGTTTACGCATTTCACTAAAATCAAATAATTCAAGTAACAAAGCCTGAAAATAAGCTAATTTCGATTTATTTAACAAATCCGGTCCCGGAGGGTTCTGTCCGGCCATGGAAGTAAATTCTGATACAGCCGAATTACTGATTATCCCCGGATTATGGAGAGGAGTACTTAAAACCAGGCCTTCCAGTGTTCTGCAACGGCTTAATGCCACATATATCTGACCGTGTGCAAAAACATTCCTGGCATCAATAATAGCTTTCTCAAAAGTAAGTCCCTGGCTTTTATGAATCGTAATAGCCCAGGCTGTTTTCAATGGATATTGTATGAAAGTCCCGGTTACTTCTTCCTTAATTTCTTTTGTTTTTTCATCAAGACTATATTTTATATTGCTCCATTCCACAGGACTAACTTCTATTGGATAGTCATTTTCAGGACATTCTACAAATATCACATCTTCATCAATATCAGCAACAATTCCAATTTTTCCGTTAAAATAAAGTTTTTCCATTGAACTGTCATTCCGCACAAACATTACCTGGGCCCCAGGTTTTAGTAAAAGTTCGGAATCCGTGGGAAATGCATATTCCGGGAAGTCACCCTCAACTTTAGCCCCATAAACAATGGGATCCCCCGGGAGGTCATTTAGTCTTGCTTCATTTATTTCTCTTGCTTTTGCATTATGTGTTGTAAGAATAATATAGCCCTCTTCATCATCAGGAAAAAAATCCGGGATAAAACGTTCATTAATTTTTTCAAGCGTGGCAGGATCAAGCTTGTTCTCCCTGACTTTATTTAACAGTTCAATAAAGGTCTTATCACTCTGCCTGAAAATATGCTTTAACTCAATGCTTATAAAGTGTGTTTTCCGTAAAGCATAACTGGAGAAAAAAAAGAGCGAATCATAATAATTTTTTAAAATATCCCATTCTTCAGCTTTCACCACTGGTGCTAATTGTTGTAGGTCTCCAATCATAAGAAGTTGGGCCCCGCCAAAAGGTTTATCTTTATTCCTGAAAGTTCTTAAAACTTCATCAATGGAATCCAGTAAATCAGCCCTTACCATACTTATTTCATCAATAACCAGGAGATCAAGGCTTTTTATTATCTGAAGTTTTTCTTTGTTAAACTTTCTGATATTTCTGTTTTTAATATTTTCTTCTTTTAACGGAAGAGAAGCTTTATTTCCTGTTTCAGGTATAAAAGGGCTGAAAGGAAGTTGAAAAAAGGAATGAATAGTCACGCCCCCGGCATTTATTGCGGCCACCCCCGTCGGTGCAACTACAACCATCCTTTTAGGAGATTTCTTTTTTAAATCTTTTAAAAATGTAGTTTTGCCAGTCCCTGCCTTACCTGTAAGAAAAATATTCAACCCGGTAGATTCAACAAAATCCCAGGCAAGACTAAGCTCAGGATTGGAAAATGAAGACATAATTTTTTAAATAAACTTTAAATATAGCAAGAAAAAAAGTGTAACATATACAAAATTTCACTCTGATCTTTTTCCTGTTATTATTAATGCTTTATTAATGTTAATCTGTTTGAAAAAACTGCTTTTATTCTCCTGGTATAATTCATAATTAAGTTTCAATTTAATTCTCTGACAAAAAACTTAATAGAATTTGTAAACAAATCAAACAAAAGCTTTAACTTTAAAAGCTACATGAAGTACAGTAAAACCTGAAATTTTTTATTAGTTTTTTTATTTTTTGAAATTTATTTTTCCTACGATAGTATTTTATTATTCAATTGTTTAACTAAAATAAACTTCAATGAAAACAAAATTTATTCTAAACTTTATTTTGCTGCTTATATTTTTGACTTCATGCAGGCAGGCAGAAGAAAAGCCAAATACTTCACGTCCTGCCCTTATTATTGATTCACATATTCATTATGGGGCCACCGGTGAATGGGAAAAATCTTTTATTGATATTTATACCCGGCATAATGCCATGGGATGTGTTCTGGTTGGTATGAAGCATTTAGAAAGAGGAATGGAATTTGCAAAAAAACATCCGGACAGAGTAATTCCTTATGCTGCTATTGATATTGACAGCCCGACTGTTACAGATGATATAAGAAAAGTAAAGGCAATGGGATTTAGAGGCCTGGGTGAATTGTTTGCTACAAAAGGCTGGAGTTACGATGATCCTAAATATGATTCAATATGGATCCTTGCAGAAGAATTTGGACTCCCTATAGCACCACATACCGGGATTCATGCACGTGGTAACTTTGCCGGCATGAGACCTGCAGCAATTGCCACCATAGCAGAAAGGCACCGTAATTTGATCATTCATGCTGCGCATTTTGGAAATCCCTGGTATGCAGAAGCTGCAGAAGGTACCCGTTTAAATCCCAATCTTTATTTTGACCTTTCGGGTTCTTCCCTAATAAAAAAAGGAGATAATCCCGGTATATGGGAAGAATATTTATGGTGGACCCCCCATCTGGGTAAACCTCATGTTGGTGCAGCCGCGGGACCGGCTTTCGAAAAAATATTGTTTGCAACTGATGAAGGCCCTGAAGGTTTGGAGTCAAACATAATACGTTTTAATAAAATGCTGGATGCATGCAAAGTGCCGGAAGAAACAAGGGCAAAAATGTATGGGCTTACAATAGCAAAGATCCATGGAATCGATATAAAATAATAAAGTTTAAAATAGAAAGTAGATAATTTAATAAATTGGATAAAGAATAAATTTAATGCTTTCTCTAACAAACTTACTTTAATTATGAAATACCCTGTTTTAAGAAAATTCCAATATTTAATATTTAAGCTTACAACTTTGGTTTTTCTGATATTTTTATCAGGAAGTATAAAAATTAACCGGGAGGCAGAATTCACAAAAAATCATGTAATTCCTTTGGAAGAAACAGACCCTGAAAGCGGGGCAGTTAGCTATTTGATCGGACCGGATGAACGCCCTGCAGACAATATTTATGGTGAGCAGCCTTACGGAGATCCTTCAGGCCGGAGAATTGTAATCAGATACTATAGTACGGAAGACAAACCTGGCGGATTGAGTATTATTGACCTTATTGATGGTTCAAAATATGATATTTTAAAAGGTAACCCCCGATTTCCGGCATTTCATTCCTGGGGTGATCATATATTTTATCAGGAGCAGCTAAAAGACAAACTTGTTCTTAAACGTTGCAATTATTTGACCCTTAAAACTAAAAAGATTGCTGTTCTTCCCCCGGAAAGAGGAAGTTACAGCTATGGCACTGTTTCCCAGGACTATCGTTATTACGCAGTTAGCGTACGGCCTGAGACTGTCAACTATTCTCAGGTACACCTGCTGGATTTGAAAACCGGCAGATGGAGCCTTTTATTGGATAAAGAGGGTTATCATGCAAAACATGAACAATTTTCACGAGACGGACGAAACAAAGTTTTAATTCAGCTCAACCAAATGCCCGATGTAAAACAGGTTCTGTTAGGAGAGCTGGATGTTAACGGAGAAGAAAAACTTTTCCCGGCTGACCGCCCTTATACCCCCAGGCCTACCGGTCATGAAACATGGATTGGAAATACCGGAAGCATCTTTTTCTCAACTGCTGTGGATCCCGGAACTTATGGAAATATATGGACGGCAGCCGTTGGAGATAATGAACCCGTGAAAGTCTATGATGGAGAACTCCGATTTGGGCATGTCAGTGTATCTAATTGTGGAAGATTCTGGATTGGAGATACGGGCGAGAAGGGAATTCCTGTCTATATTGGAAGTTTTGCATCAGGAAAATGTAAAAGAGTTGTCTTTACTAAAACAGAATATGATGGCAAGCAATGGGCACATGCTCATCCTTATCTTACTGCCGATAATAAATGGCTGATATTTACAGCCAGAAGGAACGGGCTTCCTCAGGTATATGGAGCAAAGCTGAAAGAAGGATGGCTCGAAGAATTGGATACAAAATAAAGATAATAACCCCCGGATCAGTTCAAAATATCAATTTAAAAAAGAATAAGAGTAAATGATAATTAATGGTAAGTTTTCTGTTTAATAATCCAAATAAATAATGATAATGAAAAAAATTATCGTTTTATTTTTCAGCATAATTTTTGCTTTTATTTGTTCATGCACAAATCAGGTGAAAGAAGGTGTTAAAGTGGAGTTTCCAAAAATTTCCGGCCCTTTCCAGATCACTGACAATAATTTCGAACACCTCTTTGCAAGCTATTATGGAATCAATTCATTCAACAAATCGGAGCGCTATGTTACTGTTTTGCGTACAGATATTAAATATAAGCTTCCTGATGAAACTGAGCCCGCAACTTTGGGATTGGTGGATTTGAAAACTAATGAATTTATTCCTCTTACACAAACCAGGGCCTGGAATTTCCAACAGGGATGTATGGCTCATTGGCTGGCCACATCACCAGATTCTTTAATAATTTATAACGATTTCAGGAACGGTAAATTTATATCCGTTGTTATGAATGTGCATACAAAGGAGGAAATTAAGACTATTCCTCATCCGGTCAGTGCTGTTTCACCTAATGGTAAAGAAGCTTTGAGCATAAATTTTGCGAGGTTAAGACTTACACGTCCCGATTATGGTTATGGCGGAGATGGACAAGACTCTAAAAAAGACATACCTCTGCCTTCCGATGACGGGTTATTCATTGTTAACCTCGAAACAGGAAATGCAAAACTGCTGGTTTCCTTTCAGCAGATAAAAGATCTTATTCCGCCAATTGAGGAAGGCAGCATAGCCTGGTTCAATCATACTCTTTTCAGCAGAAATGGATCCAAAATCTTCTGGCTTTCCAGACAGATGCAGGGAAAATCCAGAATAACCACATCCTTCACTGTTAACAAAGACGGAAGCGACCTGAGAAGATGTTTTCCCGATAACTGGGCAGGCTCACATTACGACTGGCTGAATGACAAACAACTAATGATCACGGCAAACTGGGAAGGTAAACAATATTGCCATGTTTTATTCACTGTTGGAAAACAAGATTATAAAAGGCTTGGTAATGGTTTACTTGATTATGACGGACATGGGACCTTTTCGCCCGATGAAAAATGGATGATCACTGACACATATCCAGGCGGGGGCATGAAAGAACAGAAAATTTATCTGATGGACATGGAAACAGAAGCAGTATTATCGCTGGGCAGATTTTATGAGCCTCCGGAATATACAGGATTCTGGCGTTGCGATATACATTGCAGATGGAGCCCCGGCGGGAAAATGGTTGGATTCAACTCCACTTTTACAGGTAAAAGGCAGGTATATATTTTTAAATTTAGTTAATGCAGGAATGATATTTGATTTATTTTGTAATTTGCAATTATTAATCTTCCCGCTAAATAATGCATGCAGGTTTAATAACTATGTTAAACACAAAATGACGGAAAAACAAACAATAATAAAATTTTAATTAAACTAATCTTATTTTCTATGCCATGAAAAAAATAAAGCTCTTTTATTATCTCCTGTTATTTATTTTTATCTCTCAATTTATCGGTTGCCAATCAGCAAAAGAAGACAATGGCCTTTTGAATGCAGGGGCAGCTTCCATTGATATCACACCTCCGACAGGCTATCCTGTCCACAAAATATCCAGTGAAGGTGCATTTGATCCCATAATGATAAAAACACTGGTACTTTCCCAGGGTAAACAAATATTTGCGTTTATTACAGTTGATTTATTTTTTATTGATTACGATCTTGCTAATTTAGTTCGTAAAAACGCTTCTGAAATTACAGGAATTCCCTTTTCCTGTATATGTGTGTCAGCAACCCATACACATGCCGATCCAACATATATTAATGATTTTAAAGAGTATTATAAAAAATTTACTGAAGGTAAACTTACCGAAGCAGATAAAAATAGTTATCCTGCCCGGTTAATCAAGGAAATGGTAAGGTCTGTATCTGAAGCACACACAAATCAAAAGCCCGTTACATTCCAGGCAGGAATTGCCAAAACATCAGGTGTAAATTTTAACAGGCGCCATCTGATGCGGGACGGACAAGTAAAAATGAACGGAGGACTTTTAAATCCTGATGTAATCCGTGCTGTCGGCCCTGCTGATCCTGATCTTAATTTCATTATATTTCAGGAAGATACCGGGAAACCTTTTGCCTCTCTTACTTCTTTTGCAATGCAAACTGCAACAATAGGAGGTACAAAAAAATTTAGCGGGGACTACCCTTATTTCATTGAAAAGGGTTTACGACAAAAATTTGGAGCAGATTTCATTTCACTTTTTGCTGAAGGGACCTGCGCAGACCTGAACCACTGGGATATTTCAAAACCAGGGCCACAAATTGGCTATGATGATGCTACCAAATCAATTGGTGAGAAGCTGGCATTTATACTCCTCGAAAAGCTGCCCGAAATAAAAAAGGGCAATCCTTCCCTTAAGGTCCTTAGTAAAGTCATCGATGTCCCTCTTCAAATGTATAGTCCGATGGATCTTGAATGGGCACAAAATTATAAGGGTGATCCGCCAAATTTTATTGTAAGTACCCGGGCAAACAGAATTTTGCACCTTCACGAATTGCGAAACAGGTTTGGAGAAAATATCCCTATGGAAATACAGGTAATCCGTATAGATGATGAAACCGCAATTGTAACACTTCCAGGCCAGGTATTCGTTGAACTGGGATTAGACTTGAAAAAAGCATCACCTTTTGCTAAAACTTTCATAATTACCCTGGCAAATAACCATGAAGAATGCATTCCTGTAAGAAAAGCCTACACAGAAGGAAGTTATGAAATTATTTATAGCAGAATAGAAGCAGGTGGAGGAGAACAGATCATCCAAACAGCCATTTCAATGTTAAATGAATTAAAATGAAACCCCCATGTATTATCGTTCACAACAAGAAAATGAAAATATCTGGGGGTTCCATCAGAACGACGTAATTAACAACAATATAACTCAATTACTTTCTGATAAAAAATTAACAAATTAAATAAATAATCTTAATTGAAATATATAAATTATATAAACATGAAACAGTTTCAAATTTTAATCTTTGGATTAGCTGTAATGTTTTTATGCAGCTGTAGCTCTTCAAAAGAAAACCAAATTGCTGACAGAAAAATATTAACTGATCCACTGCCCTCTGTTCTTCCTGAAAACCATTCTGATCTGATTAAAAGTAAATTCCGTCAGGAAGCTGAAATGAGATTTTCCGTCCTTAGTTTACCTGATAACTTAAATGACTGGGAATTATATAGAACTCAGCTTAAAGAAGAAATTATTAAAAAAACAGGTGCAGTTATAAATCATGATCTTCCTTTAAACATAAAAGAGACCCGGTCTCAACAAATGAAGGGGTTTACCGTAAAAAATATTGCTTTTCAAGTCAGGCCCGGGGTATATGCTACATCTAATTTGTTTATCCCTGATGGCCCGGGGCCATTTCCGGCAGTTATCATGATGTGCGGCCATTCTTCAAATGCACGTTTATATGTAAATTATCAGGGAGTGGGCCATAGTCTTGCTTTGAATGGATATGTTTGCCTTACAATAGATCCATGGGGTGCCGGGGAAAGAACAACTGAGCATGGCAAATTCGAATATCATGGTGCAAGCCTTGGGGCATCACTGCTGAATATAGGTGAATCTCTTATGGGTGCGCAAATCTCCGATAATATCAGGGGAGTTGATCTTCTGGCATCACTTCCTTATGTTGATGCCAAAAATATAGGGGCAACAGGTGCAAGTGGAGGAGGGAACCAAACAATGTGGCTGGCTGCCATGGATGAAAGGGTTAAAGCAGCGATCCCTGTTGTTAGTGTTGGCACTTTTGAATCATATGTTATGGGCCATAATTGCATTTGCGAAACATTACCTGATGGATTATCTTTCACTGAAGAGTCTGGAATCCTTGCACTTGTTGCACCCAGGGCACTTAATTTATTTAATGCACAACGTGACAGCAATCCTGCTTTTTTCCCTTCCGAAATGATACGCAGTTATAATAATGCAAAACCCGTCTTTGAAATGTATGGAGCAGGAAATAACTTTAAGTACGAAGTATTTGACCTTACACATGGATACCATAATGAAATGAGACCTTATATGTTGGGATGGTTTGATCTGCACCTTAAAGGAATTGGAACTGGAGCACCTAAAGATGAAATTCCCTTTAAAGCCTTTCCGGAAGAAGATTTAATGACATTTTCAATTGGAAACAGAGATAAGGAAGTTCTTAGCACTGAAGAATATTGTAAAAAAAGAGGTAATGAATTAAAAAATGAATTTCTGCAGCAAAAATCTTTAAACTCTGACCTGAAGAAAAAAGAATTACTTGATGTTTTGAGAATTAGTGATAATCCATATATAAAAACAATTCATCGATTTTCTGATCAGGGAGGATGGGAAAGATTAGCTTTAGAAACTTCTGATAATAAACTAATCCCAATTTTACACCTGGCCTCTGTTAATAAAATGCCGGAATATACAATAATCTGTAATTCACAGGGTAAAAATAAGATTTCTCCCGATTTGACAAATGAAATTAAAAAATCAGGAGATGGAATAGTAATTGTTGATTTATCCGGTACCGGAGAAGCATATTCATCTGCTTCAAAATCTTATGATAATACGGCAGTACTTCATACCTTATCCCGTGCTGCACTATGGACTGCTAAAACTGTCATGGGAGAATGGACTAAAGAGTTACAATTAGTAGCTCAATTCCTTAAAGATAACTATAATGCAAAAAGAATAAAAATGGACGGATCAGGGGAAGCAGGCCTGGCAGGATTATTCCTTGGGGCAACAAGTACCGGATTAGTAAAAAATATTACTCTTCGTAATTCTCCTTTAAGTTATATATTTGACAATAAGGAAAATATAAATTATTTTAGTATGGGAATTCATGTTCCCGGTTTCCTAAACTGGGGAGATGTGTCCCTGGCTGCCGCTTTAAGTGGACAGGATGTTACATTTTTAAATCCGGTTTCAATGTCTGGTCGCCAATTAAGTGATGAAGAATTAAATAATTTCAGAAATGAATTTGAAAATGTAAGGAAACTTTGTGGGCAGAAAGGGAGTACTTCTTTCATTTTTTAAAGGAAATATGAATTGTTTTCCCGGAAAATAAATTTATTACTGAATCATCGGGACAATAAACGTGTTAATATCTTTTATTTCCGGGATAATTGACTTATCATTTCCTGTAAATTGTTATAATTAAAACATTAAGCCATGAAAATAATAACACGTTTCAAATCAGCTTTGATTACTCTTTTTTCAGGTTTATTCCTGGCGGGGGCTATTTATATTGTATCCTGCTCCCCGCAAAAAAAACCTGTTGAAAGTAACAATGAAAAAAAGCCTGTAAATTATGAATTACTGGCACATGAAAAGCCTGGACGCGGTTTGATCGCCACTCCCATTGAAACAGGGAAAAAAGTTTATTGGGGCGAAGGTTCATTTAGTGCCGAAACCGGAAAAGTTTTCATAGCCTGGAGGCTTTTAGCAAAGGATCCCGGTAGTATTTCATTTAATGTTTATCGTCAGGTTGAAAATGAGCAATCTGTTAAACTTAACGAAAGTCCAATAAAAAATTCTACAAATTTTATTGATGGTGATGCACCTTTTGGAAAGAAAATTTCCTATTTTATAAAAACTGTGATTAATGACAAGGAAGAAGAAACTACGGCACCTTATATGGTTGGCCCTTTAAAAACAGATCAGGTTTCTTATAAATCCATTAAACTTAAAGGTGATTATACTTTTGCAAAAGTTGCCATTGCAGATTTGGACGGGGATGGCGAATGTGATTTTGTTATTAAATATCCCGGGGGCAATGTTGACCCATGGTATTTGTACTGGCGGCCCAGTCCCGGGACGTTCACTCTGGAAGCTTATAAAAGCAATGGTGAATACTTATGGACCTATGACATGGGATGGGCTATTGAACAGGGTTCATGGTACTCTCCTTACGTAGTATATGATCTTGATGGTGATGGTGCTGCTGAAGTAATTGTAAAAAGTGGATTAAGTGATCCCGATCCTCGTAATGAAGAAGGGAAAGTAGAAAGCGGACCGGAATATGTAAGCATCCTTGATGGCAAAACCGGAACTCCCCGTGCCCGGGCAGACTGGATTCCAAGAGAACCTTTCTATGAAGCAAATAAACAACATGCATATAATTATGCTTCAAGAAATCAAATTGGCATAGCATATCTGGATGGGATACACCCACATGTCATTGTAGCCAGAGGCACTTATAACCTGATGATTGTCCGTGCATACCGTTTGGTTGATAATGATCTGAAATTAGTCTGGGAATGGGATAACCGAAATGCCCCCAAAAAATATTGGGCACAGGGAGGGCACTGGATGGTATGTGCAGATGTTGATGGTGATGGCTGCGATGAAGTGGTCCTCGGATCTTGCGTGCTGAGTAATAATGGAAAAGAATTATGGTCTACCGGGTTGGGACATTGCGATGCATCATATCTGGGAGACCTGGACCCTGATCGTCCCGGCCTGGAGATTTATTATAATATTGAAAGGACTTGTCCGGATGGTAACGGAATGTGTATGGCAGATGCTAAAACCGGTGAAATTATTTGGGGCACAAAATTCCCGACACATCATATTCATGGAGTCGGGTTATGCAGCGATATAGACAGGGTACACCCCGGAAGAGTATGCTATGGAGTTGAAATAGCTAATTTTGAGGGTAAAAGAAATGACTTTGCTGTTATGCATAACTGTAAAGGCGAAATTATCAGTCAGGATTTTCTGGATGCAACTTATAGTGTATATTGGGATACAGATAATCAGCGGGAATTACTTGGGAGAGGTAAAATTTTCGACTTCAGGGGAGGGACTGTCCATAATGAAAATATTGAAGGAACTGTTATTGCTGTAGCAGATATAACAGGAGACTGGAGAGAAGAAATAATTACATCTGTTTCAGGTGAATTAAGGATTTATTCTTCAACAATCCTTGCGAGAACACGTCATGTATGCCTTATGCAGGATCCAATTTATAGAAATAATGTGGCTCATGCATCTATGGGATATTATCAGGTACCTCTAACAACTTATAGCATTCCTTTCGGATCTTCCAGGTAACAGGATCATTAAAATAATCGCAGCAGTAACTATAATAAATTTAGCTGTAATAAAAAAACCGTTATATTAAAATCATCTTATCATGAAAAAACTCAGATTTTCAGTGATAATTATAACAGGATTCCTGCTAATTATCCTTTTTAATAGTTACCGTATAAAAACTACCGGTCAAAATGAATTTTCTTCTGACAGCCAGGGTAATCTTTATATCGGATGGTCTTCTGCAAATATTTCTCCTGACAAACCCGTACTCTTAAGAGGACAATTTCATGCAAGGGTTTCCACGGGTATCCTGGATCCCATTACTGCTACCGTACTCGCAATAGAATCAGGTAAAGGGCCTTCTTCCGAAAAAATTATACTAATAAGCTGTGACCTTGTCAGTATATACGAGGGAAGTGGAGAAAATGATGAAATTAATTTAAAGGACAGGGTTAGGGAGCTGGTAATAAAATCTGTTCCCGACATCAACCCGGATAATATTTTCCTGAATGCTACCCATACACATACAGCTCCTTATGTAGGCCCGCAAAGCAATTCAAAAAGTGCATATGGAGTAGAACTTGATGCCATGTCACCTCTTGAATGCCTTGAATATATTTCAGCCCGTATCGCCGGTGCCGTACAACAAGCCTGGAAAAGCCGCAAACCAGGTGGTATAAGCTACGGACTGGGACATGCAGTGGTTGGACATAACCGTCTGCAAGCTTCTTTTTCAGGAAAATCTGTTATGTATGGTAATACAAACAGGCCTGATTTTAGTCATATAGAAGGTTATGTAGATCACTCGGTAAACTTGTTATATACATGGGACACTAATAAAGAACTAACAGGAGTGGTTATTAATATCGCCTGTCCTTCACAGGTATCTGAAAGCCTGTATGTTGTAAGCGCGGATTTTTGGCATGATACAAGAGAAGAGCTTTATCAGAGATTAGGAAAGAAAATACATATCTTCCCGCAATGTAGTGCTGCCGGTGATCAGTCTCCGCATTTTTTAGTCGGTGCAGCCGCAGAAGAAAGGATGCAAAAATTAATGAACCCTCCGGATATCCAAAGCGGAAGATCCTCAATAGGCAGAAGAAAACAAATCGCTGTAAGTATCGCTGATGCTGTTACTTCCATCTTAGCTGTTATGAAAGATAATATTGAATGGGACCCGGTAGTTAAATATCGTGTGGAAAAGGTCGGCTTATCCAGAAGGCTAATTAGCAGGCAGGATGTTGATGAAGCAATGAAACAAAGTGCAGAATATCAGCAAAAATATGAACAGTTGCTCCGTAATATTGAAGAAAATCCTGATATTAAAAAAAATCCCAGATGGTATACTGATATTACAATAGCACATACTCATGCACGAAGAGGAGAAAATGTAAAGAAACGCTATGAACTTGAAAAAATACAGCCAAAACTGCCGGTTGAAATACATGTTCTCCGCATTTCTGATATAGTAATAGCAACAAATCCTTTTGAGCTATATCTGGACTATGGGATACGTATTAAAGCTCAAAGCCCGGCTATTCAAACTTTCATAGTTCAACTAACCGGGGGCGGCACCTACGTTCCTACTACACGATCCATTGCCGGAGGGGCATACGGCGCAGTACCGGCAAGTACACTTGTTGGGCCTGAAGGGGGACAAGAGCTGGTAGAAAATACTTTAAAGCTTATAAATGAATTATGGAATTGACAAAAAGTTAATTAATAAGAAAAAATCTCAAATTATCAATCAATAATATTAAATTATCAACTATGAATAATGGAACTTTTATTTTTAAATACATGGTAAATATGAAAAGATTTCATTATTTACTCCTGAGCTTATTGTTATCACAATTTCTAATCCTTAACAAGACATTTGGATCGCAAAAGGAACAAGCTGAGCCAAATGACCCTCCAGGAAAAACTATCCCATATATATTGCCCTGGGATAATATGCCTGTTGATCTGTCCTTTGTTTTTGAAAATGAAAAACCTGCAGGTAAACATGGATTTTTAAAAGTGAACGATGGTAAATTTATTTTTGAAGATGGTACTGAAGCTAAATTCTGGGGTACGAATTTTAATAGCGGACAAAATTTCCCTTCTCACGAACATAGCAAAAAGGTAGCAAAACGCCTCGCAAAAACAGGAATTAACCTGGTACGGTTCCATCAAATGGATGCGGAGTGGTCAACTCCAAATATTTTTCAATTTTCAAAAGGAGAGAACAGGTTAAATACACTTAATCTTGACCCCACAAGTATGGACCGGCTTGATTATCTTATTTATTGTCTGAAACAGGAAGGTATTTATGTATATATGGATCTTTTAACTTACAGAAGATTCAGACCAGGAGACGGAGTCGAAGCTGCCAATAAACTTTCAGATGCTGCAAAACCCTATAGTACTTATAACAGAAGGTTGATTGAACTGCAGAAAAAATTTAATTATGATTTATGGACCCATATCAATCCTTATACAGGATTAGCCTATAAAGATGATCCGGTTATTGCACTTGTTGAAGTTACCAATGAAAATGATCTATGGACACAAAGAGTGACGCTTGAACCTTATAGAACAGAACTCGAAATTTTATACCGGGAATGGGCTGCAAAAAATAAATTAAAAACTGACAAGAAAAAAATTGAGTTCAATATCGCAGATAAAAATCTTCAGAATTTTTATTTAGATGTTACTAAAGCTTATTATAAAGAAATGATTGACCATATGCGTGAAACAGGTGTAAAAATACCAATCGCAGGTACAAATTGGACCAGGAATACAGCTCATTTGTCAGCGCAGTTAACTGGCGATTTTACTGATAGTCACGCTTATTATTATAATTTCGGGTTATGGGCAGATGGTAGCAGAAACTTTATGAATGATCCGATGACAGGCAGCATAAATAACATGTTGCCTTCTCTTGCTTTTTATAAAGTTCAGGACATGCCTTTTTTTGTATCAGAATGGGACAATGTTTGGCCTAATGAATGGAGAGCAGAAGGCCCCCTATTAATGGCCGCGGCAGGATCATTCCAGGGATGGGGAGGCTTTGCAATTCATACATATCGCTATTCACCGGATGAAAACATAGATATGATAGCAAAACCCATAACTTCAAATACTATTGGAGGTGTATATTATAGAGGGGGAAGTTTTGACACTTTTAATGATCCTGCCAAATATGGATTATTTTATCATGCTGCTTTGATTATGAGAAGAGGAGATGTTAAACCTGCAGAAAATACTGTAAGTATTAAATTAAATAATCTGGATGAATCACGAGGAAAAGCATTGTTATTAAGTGTTGAAAAGCATAAAATAGAAACTGTTATGCCGGGTATAAATCCAAAAGGAAATATTGTCAAAGGTCCGGATGAACAAATCGTGGATATTGATAAAAAAGAAGTTCTTTCCGATACAAAAGAAATGTACCGAAACCTCAATAATAAAACCGGATGGATTGATACACCAAATACAAAAGCAGTTTATGGATTTGTAGGCCTACAGGAAAATATTCAGCTTACTGACCTGAAAATAAAAGTGAAAACAGATTTTGCCACCGTAGCAATAAGCACATTGACGGATGAGCCGATTAACAGATCAACAAATATGCTGTTAACTGCCATTGGAAGAGCAGAAAACACCAATATGAAATATAATGATGAACGTAACCGAGTACTGGATGTTGGACATGGGCCTGTACTTATTGAGGTAATCGAGGCTGTAATTGAAATTAAAACAGATAAAAAAAATCTCCGCGTGATGGCTATTAATCCTCAGGGATTTATATGCGGTTATATACCTTCCGGGTATAATAACGGGATTTTTAGTTTTGAGATAGGAAAAGAATTTCAATCAATGTATTATCTGATCCAGGAATTATAAAAAGCTTGTTTTGGTTAGTTGAATAAAAATTTTATTCAGCTAATTAATTTTTGTAAAATGCCCAGCCCCTATATACTATCATTTACAACAAGAAAATGAAAATATTTGGAGGTTCCATCAGAACGACGTGATTAACAAC
>CAZLXM010000044.1:0-29488 GCA_964563105.1 uncultured Bacteroidaceae bacterium | reverse complement strand
CATGCTTCAGGAAAATATGATTCATCCAATCCGTCCAGGTAGGTTGTGATATCAGTTTTTTGTGGATCTATCATAGATTTAAGATGATTTCGTACAAGTTGGATAGTTCTTACATAAATAGCCCTATTTTCAGGATTTCTTTCAACCTCCGGATTACCAATATCAGGCCAGCCGGGTCTGCCGGATTTGCCAAAAATATCAAAAGGAAGTAAGTAAGTTTCTATGGGTTCACCATATCCAGGTCCAAAATTATAACCGAATTCTTTTGTGAAAGCATCACCTGTAAAATATTTTTTAAGCCGATTATCAAATGATTCCCAATCTATTTTTATATCTCCATTTTTTGTTACCTTTAATCCAGGTTCATACCTGGGTTCCATAAGGGAAACACGGTTACGTTTAAAAAGCTGATATACTTCTAATTCCTGTTTTTCATCCATTCTGCTTAAAAAACCTTCATGTTGAAGGCTTGCTTTAAATTTATTCTCATTAGGAATAGCAAAATCCCAAATATTAAGATTTATTGGAATTTCTTGTGTTTCATTATCTATAGTAACAGAAATAATACTCTTATAAGCTCCAGGCATTGCATTCTTATACTCGAAAGGAATATACTGATCAACCCAGATTATCATAGATCTCTGATTATCAATGCGATTATTAAAGTCGGGTAAACGCAAAGGATATTTTCTTCTTCCCCTGCTTTCCGGGTTTCCGCTATCGATATATTTAAACGGAATTAAGGCATCAGGATACCACCCTGTTCCCAGTGAAGCTTTTTTATAACCAGTACTGACAGTTTTGACCTCAACTGCCCATTCAAGAAAGAGTTCAGGCTCAATTGGGAGTAGGTGAACACCATTACTAAAAGGTGGCATTTGTATATTAATTTCCTTTAAAACAGAATCCGTATAATTGGTTATGACAAGCTGAAATGAAATATATTCTCCCCTTCCCGCAAATAATACAGCTTCATTCCCATCATAAATCCAGTTTTTATCCAGGAAATTTATTCCTTTTTGACTTAAAGTATTTTTAAAATCTATTATCTCGTTTGTTGAAGGATCAAGTCGTATGGAAGAAGGTAAAATGCTAATTTCCCACTTGATTTCATTAATTTCCTGATTTAATGTGATACATCCTCCTATTAGGAAAACAAGTAATATTTCAATATAAAAAGTTTTCATGACAATTGATTCATTAAAATTTTATATAAGATTTTATAGCTAAATTAATTTTTGTAGTGACCTCCATATTCCAATTCATTAAACAAGGGTTGTAATAATATAGTCAGGTTCTTTTATATATAGCATGAGTATCAACTAGTTTTTTATATAATAATTTTTCAATTCCATTCTCTTTTTCAAATATGTATTGCTCACGTCAGACGTTTCATAATCATCTTCCTATAGTTTGTAAAGTTCATTAGAATCTTTTTCATAAAATGCATCCGGATTATAACATTTAATATCTGCCCAGCCAGGATCATCAAGCAAAATAGCAAGAAAATTTGGTTTTCGTTAATTTATTAACGAGCACAAAGTAAATAAAGGCAGTAATAAAGCTAATTTAATTTTTTTTATGTTAATTAATTCCATAAAAATTAAGGAAGGCCTGAGTTGTTAATGATGTCTATTGAGTTAACTAAATCATTATCCTATCTGATTTTTAGATTTTATAATTCAGGATTATCTATCTGAATAAACTAAAGTTAATTGTTTTTGGGCTTTCTGTTGTACCGCCCATAGCTGTAATAATGACATCATAAGGGTATCAGCCATAGTCACTCCCTCATAATGTCCATGTTTATGAGTTGCCTTAGGCAAAGGACAATTATCTGGAAGAAACAATTTTACAGCCTCTTTAGCCAATTCGTCTGCGCGCCTTAAATAATCAGGATCAGCGCTAAGTTCATAAGCATTAAGCATAAGAAAGATTACTTTACCAAATGTACCCGGATAAACCGGGAAACTCAAATTTACCTGGTTATTAATGTAATCTTTTGCCCCCGCCAGTATCCTTTCACGATAACCTTCCGGTTGGCATTGTCTGTAGCGCAACATAAGCAGATTGGCAGAGCTTGCTGTTTCACCCCCTGATCCTCCATATCCGTCTGACCATATATTTTCGGATGGATCTGCATGGATTATTTTCTCTGAGGCAGGTATATCATTGAAAGAAGCAATTTTCTTTAACTTCAATGATAAATATTCCGGTAAATATTCTGAAGCATTCCAAAGTGAAATTGCTAATCCGGTTGATCTTTTAATATAACTTGCACGGGTTTTTATATTCCCTCCTGCTATCATACCCTCATTGAGACGCATATTCTCCAAATAGTCTGCCAGAGCCTCAATAGCTATTAAAAATATTTTATCATTGGTCATTTTATATGCAAATGCCCAGGTTTCAATATAAAAGCCTCCATGTCTTGCATATGGGGCGCCGGTACCGGGCCCGTGCCTGTCAATCCTGGCATGCCTTGAAAAGTCAACATTTTTATGATCTGCAATCTGGTGATCCCAAAGCCCGCGGGCAAAATTTAAACATGCATCCGGGGCAAGTTCCCAACATTTTTTCCATAATACCCATGGTCTGTAAAACTCATGAACATTACTATTAACATAGCCGCTAATAGGAGCATCCTCCCTAAAATCCCATCCTGCATGTTCGCCCCAGTAAAACAATCCGGTAACTGAATTTTGACATTTATTTAAAAAGAATTTCAAAGATTGATCAGCTTCCGAAATATAAGATTTCTTCTTTGTAATAGTGGCTAATGCATATAATATCTGATATAGATTCTGGCTATGCATTGGATTAGCGCCCTCTAACATTCTGTCATATGATCGTATTCCCCATTCTTCAAATTTCAATTCCTGTACTTTTTTCAAATTTTCTCCTTCCAGAAGTTTTAGTGTATTACGATCTAAACCTTCTGCAAATAATGGTGAATGTTCGCTTCCATATCTGTCCCTGCCATACTTGATAAGACAATCGGCGTAATCACAAACTATTTTTAAATAATTGTCTTTCTTATATAAAGCCTCTTTTAAAAATAATTTTGGAGTTGATAAAGCAAAAATTGCACATCCACTCTTATAAAAGAATTGTCGCCTGTTGATGAAATTATTAGCAGGCAGATGCTTATAATTTGATGTAGTGTTCATCAGAAAATAATTTAGTTATTTTATTTAGCTTAGATATTAATCTTCCAGGCGAATTTCCTGTAGGCCTCTTACCGGGACATTATTTTCTGAAGCATATTTATCTATTCGTTCAATTAGCTGCTTACGCCAACCGGTAATATCCGTCCTCTGATAAGGGGCAATTAAATAATCCAGTCCTTTTCTCCTGTCTGCATAATGATCTTTTACATCATCCATAATATGGACAAAATCCTGTCCATCCACGCTTCTTCCTTTTTCAAACCGGCTCTTTTCCCAGGTTACAGTCAGATTATCCCACATCCATTTACCCCATGAAATTAAGGAAGCTACTCTATTGCCTGCTTCAACCAGATTAGCAACAGCATTTTCCGGATTTCCTTTTATCGCGGCTGATTGGGCATTTTGTATCAGGGCCTCTGCATCACGAAAAGCAAGTAAAGTATTAATAAAATAAGCTTCAAGATAAGCGATTGAAAGAAAAACCTCGAGATTATAATGATTACGTTCCACCTGACCAAGACAGCGTAGCAATTTGTTTATCAGATCGTCATTGCGAATTTTTAAACTTTCAGCTCTGGTTATTAGATCATTATGGTTTTCAGTAAATTCAGGTTTAAATTCTAATGTCAAATTCTCAGGAATTTCAGGTAAAAGAAGTAATTCATCTGTGCGACGGGTACCTATTCCTTTCCCGGAACTATTCCCCCAGGATGGTCCGCGTTCTTTGCTTGTAACCCGGTCCCATCCATTGGCAACAAACTGTGCACCCTCAATCAATAATTTATAGATAGATGTCATATCAGTGCTGACAGGTCCATAAAATAAATCCATAAAATCCGCAACTGTCTGGTCAATTGTAGGCCCATAATTGTTCCAGGCATATTGATTTACTGTAACCCACCCAAGATGGAATACTTCTTCATGTAAGCCGCTATCATCCCATGCCGCAGCAAAACTTCCAATAGGATTAGCACCATTAGCTATCCCTTCACGAACAGTTTTGGGAATATTTAAAAAGTTGTTCGAAAAATAATTGGAAAAAAGCCGTTCGCTCCCCTGAATAGAACTGTAGGCAAGCTGGCGTATCCCAACTTTTTTCTGCGCTTCTATAAAAGTTTTGTTTCTACCCATTACTCCATTGATCAGATCCGGAGGTAATAGAGCAATATCTTCCGTATGCAGTGGATATTCCACCCAGGCTATCATTCTTCGATCAAGTTTTGTAAGAAAATCATGGGCACTTAAAGCAAATTCTGTCCATGCCAGGCTTCTGTTCTCAGGATTATATGGCCTCGTACATTTGTCACAAATACCGGCATAGTATATCTCATCAGTTGAAACTAAGAAATAATCCACTCCGGGAGTGGCATCAATCATATCCTGGTACATATCGAAAATAAGATCAATTGCATCAGGATCACACAAACATGCCTGATAATTGGACTCCGGATCAGCTCTCAGATGTGCAAATTCTTCATGTTTTAAAACATAAGCCATATGGGCAGGAGCCTGAATGTCCGGCACAATCTGAATATGTCGCTCAAGTGCATATTTTGTCAAATCCTGTATTTCAGCTTTAGTATAAGCTCCTGGTGCACCAATTACCGGATGCCTGGGATACTCATATTTATCCTCAATTTCAAAAGCAATCATATTAATTTTGAAAAAAGCATACCAGTCAATTAAACGTTTCATTGTTTCTATTCGTTTCTGATGGTGTTTTGTATCCCAATGCACAAACCTAAGTTGTAAGTCAGGCCAGTCACGGATCAGGCATTCAGGAACTATCAGCTTCCCCGAAGAATCATGCCGCAAAAGTTGCAGAAGGCCCTGCACCCCATAGAATAGCCCTGTTCGGCTATTACCGGTAATTTCAACAGATGAAGGCATGATCCTTAATAAATATCCCTGCTCTTCCAAAGCCGGATCATCCGGGTATTTAACCGTACCCGGCATAACAGACAAAATAATTTTTTTCTTTCCTTTGGCAGCAAATGTCAAACTGTGAAGCTCAAAGCCACCCTGTATCAATCTTTTCACAGCTATATCTTCAGTTCCAATCATCGACAGAATTGACCAGGAATCATCTATCACAACATTATGTGTGCCGAGTTCAATCTGCTGAGGTGCCGGGATAAGACTGAAACCACGCGCACGTAAAGGCGTAAGAAATGGAATCTCCGGCTCCTCAATACCAAACACTAAATTGCCCGGGAAAAAATTACTGATAAAAATAATTATAATACTCACAAAGTATTTTAACAGATTCATAGGAGTTTGATTATTAAGTTAATATTTATTAATTCGCACTTATGTTGAATCTTTCTAAATCCGCTTCAATTCGCTGTTTCCCATTCATGTCAGATATGGCGTTAATATTTGAAGGACGTGTAGTTATATTTTAACACTCAGATTTGAATTTAATTACCTAAATATAACAAAATTAAATTTTAATTTTTATTATAAAGCTCAGGATTTTGTAGTAATAAAAAACTTTTCGAAATTTGATTTGATTTGTATTTAATTAAGTTGTTAATTGAAATTCAATTATTTTGATATCCCGCTTATAGCTCTTGTTTTAATTATAACAAAATATTTAGCTGAGCTTTATCCTGATTAAAACAATATTTTGACAAGCTTATAAGCATTTTTTGATAGTTTGTCCTTATTTAAATTGAATCATACAATAGCATAAATCAATTACTAACTAAATTCCTTTCTATGACTGAAAAAATTGAGGAGCTAAAAGACAGGATTATAAGCGTTGACACATTACGCGGCCTGGCAATGTTCATAATCTTATCGACCCAGATTGGCGGCGCACTTATCTGGAGAACATTGAATAACCTTATATGGGGTCCAAAAAACTGGCCTGTGTTTTTAGAACGACAACTAAGCTGGGGAAATAACCATGTAAGTTTTATTAATTTCCCACAACCATTATTTCTTTTTATTGTAGGTATTGTAATACCATTCTCCATGCATAACCGGCTTGCAAAATACAATAAATCAAAAATTTATCTTCAAATATTAAAACGATCGGCAATTTTGTATCTTTTTGGATTAATAGCCGGAGGTCATTTACTGAATCTTCCTCAGTATAACAAAACACTGGCAAATATCTCCCTTTATAATAATGTTCTTGAATATATTGCGATTAGTTATCTGTTTGTATCTGTTATTGTATTGAATACAAAAGTTAAGACCAGATACATTATTACCGTTATATTGCTTCTACTATATTGGATAGTCTGGTTTATTCCTGTTCCGGGGGGATCATCTGATCCATTTTCCAAAGAAATGAATATCGGTATATATGTTGAAAGGCTCGTCCTGGGAAATCATATAAGTGGTTTTGGAGCCTGGACAGGCATCTTTAATACGGTAAGCCATATCATGTTGGCCCTGATAGGTTCAATCTGTGGAAACTTTTTGTTTTTCGGAACTGTTCCTAAAATAAAAAAATTCAGAACGCTTTTTATTGCAGGAATTATCATGATAATAACAGGTGAACTTTGGGGACTTGTATACCCTGTAATAAGTTCTTTCATGACAAGCACATTTGTTTTGGTCAGCAGCGGTATTGGAATGATTTTATTAGCATTCTTTTATTACCTCAATGATATCAAGGGATATACCAAATGGTCATTCTTTTTTTATGTATTCGGTGTTAATTCAATTACTATATACATGATGGCACATCTTTTTGACTTTAAACTCATTGGAAATATTTTTATTGGCGGATTCAGCACCCTGTTCCCTCCGGATGCAGCAATATTCATTCAGCACCTGACTGCGATGATGGTTATGTGGCTGATAATGCTTTTTTTGTACAGAAAAAGGGTGTTTTTAAAAATATAACATTTCAAAACTTCTAATTTAATTTAAGGAATTATCTTCAATAAAAAATTCATGGAAAATGAAAAAGAAAAAAGTATCATTCAGTTTTACACGCAGGAATTTTATTAGGAATTCATCAGTTCTTATATCCGGAATAACAATTATTCCAAGACATGTTCTTGGTGGTAAAGGATATACAGCTCCAAGCGACAGGATAAACGTAGGCATCGTTGGAGCCGGAGGACAATCAATGTTTAGTATTAAAGAATTATTAAAGCTTAATGATGTTCAGATAACAACTATTGCTGATCCCGCTGAATTTTGGAAAAATGATATATTATATTCAATGGATACCGGCCGTATTCCGGTAAAAAAGTATATTGAAGATAATTATTCCCGCAAAATATCAGAGTACCAGGATTTTAGAAAAATGATAGAAAAGGAGAGAGCATTAGATGCAATTGTATGCGCAACTCCGGATAATACTCATGCTTATGTGTCAATTTATGCCATGAAGTCAGGGAAGCATGTATATTGTGAAAAACCTTTGACACATAATATCTGGGAAGCAAGAAAAATGAGGGATGTCGCCCGTGAAGAAAAAGTTGCTACTCAGATGGGAAATCAGGGAACTGCCAGGGATAATGCCAGAAAGGCAGTTGAGTACCTCCGTTCAGGTATTATCGGTAATATAAAAGAAGTTCATACATGGGTAAGTGCAACACGATGGTTACCTCATCTGAAAGGTTATCCGGAAGAAACATCTTCCATTCCTGCAAATTTTAATTGGGATCTTTGGCTTGGGCCAACCTTGTTTCGTCCGTTTAATAAAGTATATACTCCGGTCAAATGGCGGGATTTCTGGATATTTGGATGTGGTGCACTGGGTGATTTCGGTTGTCATGACATGAATATTCCGGCCTGGGCTTTTGATCTTCATAGCCCTGAAAGTGTGCAGATTTTTCCTGCCGGTAATTCCGGAAGTTCAATCATTGCCCCTTATGGAGAAATTGGCTATTACCATTTTAAAGCTGACGGAAAACAACAGCCTTTAACACTTAACTGGTATTCAGGGGGCCTTTTACCGGATATTCCTGAAATAATACCATCTAATGTAGCTATTCAGAAAAGAGGAGCATTATATATTGGCGAGAATGGTGTGCTTTTAAATAACGGCGGAGCAGGAGGTACTATTGAGATTTTCCCTGATAATCTCAATAACATAGAAATAAAACCCGAATTCAGGATCCCCCGTTCCAAAGGACATCATCGCGAATGGATTGATGCAATTAAAGGAGGCCCGGCGGCTATGTCAAATTTTGATTACGCTTCAAGGCTGACTGAAATCACTTTATTGGGAGTCCTTTCATTACGACTTGGAGGAAAAAAAATATTCTGGGATTCAAAAAATATGAAGGCAACCGGTTTACCTGAGGCTGATGAAATCATACGGGAACCTGTACGAAAGGGCTGGGAAATGGACTAAATATTAGTCTCCTCTACTTTTACCTGTATAATAAATCTCCAAAGGCATCAACAGGATCAATAATTTTTACTTTTGAGGATTTTATATAATTAACCAGATCAGGCAGATCATAATATTGTAAAGCACCCGGAACAACATTTATGAGATGATTTTTTGCCATAGGTTCACTAACAATATCTTTCCAGGATGAAATTGAACGTATTATCTCAAGTTTCGTAAATCTTTTATCAATAGAGGCTGCATGCAAAGCAATCATTCCACAAGAACCTGTAGCCGTCAGTGTCAAATCTTTTGGGTTTACTCCCGGTACAGAAAGCAGATAATTAAGTGCATCAACAACGTCCTGAACCCTTTGGCCGGGAATTGGCTTTCCAATATGCAATGCAGTTTGAGCTATTCTATGATCCTCATTCCATACTCTCCAGCTCTTTCGAAGATCACCCGGATCATCTTTTGTCTCGCCTGTTCCTCTAAGGTCTATAGTTAAAGCAATTTTGTCAGCCTTCATTAATATTTCTCTTCCTGCTATTTTTTCAGCAACATTTTGCTTACCCTTATCATCAATATATAAAATAGCCGGATATGACTTTTTTAACTTCTTTGGAATATATAATAGTGAAGGAAGAGGAAAGCCATCTCTGGCTGTTATAATAACTTTCTGCACATGATACTCTCCTTCATCAAACTCTCCCATAGAGGCTCCTTTTATTATAATATCAGTATTAATATCCTGATAATTTATCAAATCTTTTATCTTTGAAATGCAAACTTCCGCTGAATTATTTTTCCAGAACTCAACCCTTTGTTTTTCAAAATCGCTTGCAAGTTGTATATTTAAATCTGTAATTGATTTGCCCTGACTATATTCCATTAAAACCTGTCCTGTATTAGTAACCTGTAAATCAGGATCATCCTGTATCGTAAGTTCAGGCTCAGAAACAGGGGTATTTTCATTCAGCAGCCATTTATTAAACCACCACACAGCTCCTTCACGTAAACCTTTATAAAAACCATGGCCTTCATCAACAGTAAAAAGATCAACATGATCAAGAAACCCTAATTCTTTATAAAACCATTTAGCTTCCCGAACAGTTTCAGAGACCGCATTAATATCAAATAGGTCATCTTTTTCTCCTGCAAGTACAAGTACCGGCTTAGGTGCCGATAAAATTATATAATCTGAATATTCTATCTGCTTTATTCCTTCCCCCGCTAAATGATGGCATCCGTCAGCAGGGCCGTTCAATGTAAACATCCTCTTTCTTGTCTGCATCCCACACGAAGGGGCCGACACCTTAATCCTGGGATCCATTCCTGTCACAAATAATGTTTGTGTCCCGCCACCCGAATTTCCCGTGACTCCAATTTTTTCCCGATCAACTTCGGGACGGCTGCATAAATAATCTATCGCCCTGATATTATTCCATGCCTGATAGGATGCTATATCAGTACCTGCCAGCATGGAGCCGATATCCAGCTGAGTATGGGAAGGAGTGCCAAAGTTTACTCCAAGATTATAAAGATTATTAGAAGAATCCCGTATCTGGTACATTTCACCTTGACCGTAAGTATCAATGATCAAAGTCACATATCCGTTCAAGGCAAACAGGATAGCAACTTTCTGGTATCTTTCTGCTGCCTTACCGTTTATTGAATGACCACAGGCTTCAAGTACCGCAGGAAAAGGGCCCTGCCGGAATGTAGGAATATACAAATTCCCGCTGACATGATGATTTGGATGACTTTCAAAAACTACCTTTTCTATTCTATAACCATTACATTCAATTACACCTTTTATCTCCGGATTTAATGGAGTTTTAGACCATCGAATATTAAACAGCTCATTATAAATCTTTGTAATTTCTTCAATATAATTTTCAGTACTCTCTTTATTTAATAGTGCGTTTGCAACTTTATGCCGACGATTTTCCAATTGGTCATTGGCAATTTTAATCAGGAAATCATTAAGCAACTGACTACCATCATAAGGAAGCACAATATACTTGTTCTGACTTTCAGGGGGATTGGATGAAAAGGAATAAAATAAGCTTAAACAAAGAAAAAAGATAAATTTGATATATACTTTAGGTTTCATGAAAAAAGTTTTTAATAATGTTTATTTTAATTCACCTTTTTTGTTAAAACAAATATTTAAATAAAAATCTAAATATAATTCAATAGTAGATCTGCAAAAAAAATCAATTCTTAACGAATTAAACTAATTTACCTGAATCCATTTCAATAAATTAATTTAATTAGTTAATCATCTGCAATTTAATATTGCAGGTATTAATAATTAATAATATACCGGAATATCTAAAAAACGCCATTTAACCTGATGTCTTTCAGCATATTAAGCATTGATGACATTAGAAAAAATTAAATCAGACTGATTGCTAACTTTTGTTAATCAGGCTGATTTTCAATTTTAACATAGTATATATATTCGAATTATCTATCAATTATAAATTTTTGCTATTTTCGAATATTTCTGAATAATAAAAGCTGAAAAAAATTAAGTTTTCATTAATTCGTGTTAATTTCTTGAAATTAAAGCTTTGAGTGTTAATATCATATTTCTTGTTAATTTTTATATTAGAAGCTAAATAAATATTAATTGTAAATTCAATAATTAAAAATTGAAATTATTTTTTCATTTAAATATTATATTACATGAAAATAAAGAAGTTTCTCTTCCCTTTATTGTTTCTGATCATTTTTGGGTTTACAACTTCAGATGACACTATTAATATCCAGGTTGATGCCACTAAAAAAATTGGAAAACTTGAGCCTTTCTGAGCCAGTCAGATCATCCATCCCACAGAATTTTTACTTACCGAATGGGGGAGAAATTTCATTGATTTATTGAACCAAACCGGAGCAGCCCGGGAATATATACGTATTTACAATCAGCCTGAACATGCTATTCGAGTTGATGAAAAAGGTAATATTTCTTATGATTGGAGCAGGTTTGATAAGATGGCAGAACTGATTCTTGCAAAAGGGAACAAATTGAAAGTAGTATTTTTTGGTATGCCACAGGAAATAGCTTTATATCCCAAATCATTGCATAAAAGACCTTTTGGGGCAATAGTATGTATTTCTCCTCCCAAAGATTATAAACTCTGGGAAGAATTATGTGCCGACTTTGCACGTCATGTAATTAAAAAATATAGTATCAATGAAGTAAGAAAGTGGACATTTCGTTGCTGGAATGAACCTGATATCGGCTACTGGCATAATCATGACCTGCCGGAATATTTGAAACTATATGATTATTTTGCAAAGGGTATAAAGAGTGTTAGTGCTGACATAAAAATTGGAGGACCGGCATTGAGCACCACCAAAACATATAGGGAACCTGATAATTTCCGCTTTTTCCTTGAACATGTAACTAAGGGTGTTAACTATGCCACGGGAGAATTCGGATCACCCATTGATTATATTGCTGTTCATTCTTATGGGGGACATGCCTCTGAAGGAGGTCCGGGGCGTAAATTTCCTGAAGTGGATTATATGATTGAGCAGCACATTCGTTATGCTGATATGCGTGATGAATACCCTGAACTGCTGAATATGCCTATTCATGTTGAAGAATGGGGTGTATCAGCCGGGGGAACAGTTGGCATTGACCAAAAACCTATGGCCGATTTTAGAAATTCGCAATATGGAGCCGCTTTTCTCACTAGTTGGGTTGAAAGGCATATACGAATGCGATATGAGAATGACCGGAAATTTGAAAGCTTCACTTTTTGTTCTTCGGGTTATGAGAAAATCCCTTTACATGATTTTATGGGTTATCGTACACTGGACACAAAAAATGGTTTTCATAAGCCTATTTTAAATGCCTATAAGCTATTGAACCGTTTACCGCCGGAATTAGTAAAAGTAAATATTAATAATCCAAATAAATACCTTTCATCTTTTGCCACCAGGGATGAAAAGAAAATTGCCATCATTATTACCAATTATCAACATGACAGGATTAACAGCGACGGACATTCCTATCCTGTAAAATTAAATATTGTCACCCCATGGAAGCCGGCCAGGAAAGTAACTCTGAATCACTGGAGAATTGATCAAAACCATAGCAATGCGTACACGGTTTTTAAAGAGATTGGTTCACCTGAATTGCCAAATCCTCTTCAAATTGATGAGATAAAAAAGAGAATGGATATTGAATTATTGGAGATGCCTAAACAAATGATTATTAAAAATTTAGCCGACATTGAATTTGAATTGCCTTGTAATGCAGTATCTTTGATAGAAATTATAATTAATTAAAGTGTTAATATGATGAAAAAAATTACTCGTCGTGAAATGGTTAAATCCATCCCTGGAATTACACTGGGAACAGGATTTTTAACCTTACCGCTTAACGGTACCTTCACACATTCCTCACCGTTATTATCAGTAAATAATATAAATATAAAAGTATCTCCACCAGGCCCAAAATCACTCGCTTTACTGGAGGATGTTGAAAAATATATTGGCAGGAGCGGTTATTCAGGGTTATACGGTGTTGGGCTAAAAGGGGGTAACGGTGTTTATATTGAGGATATGGACGGTAACATTTATATTGATTGTTTAACTGCTGCTTCATGTAATATTCTTGGTTATAGTCGTAATGAAATTGCACAAGCTTATTACGATACTGCGATAAAAATTCAGCAGACGGCTTTCGACTATTCACCAAATCTGGAGACAATTGAATTTGCAAAAAAACTAATCGGTGTAATTCCCGGGGATTTTGAGAAAAGAATTCTTTTCGGCCTGAGTGGTTCAGATTCAAGTTGCGGATCAATTGAGGCTGCCCGAAAATACACAGGAAAAATGGGTATAATTTCTTTTAATTTTGCCTATCATGGATCAACCGGACTTTCACAGGCTGCATCTGGTTTCAGGTCCCTTAATGAAGGAATATACAATTTAAACGATCCGGATTTTGTGAAAGTCAATTTTCCAGTAACTCCCGAAAATTGTGAAAGGACATTAAAAGATATTGAATCAATACTTGCTTTTGGAAAAACCGCAGCTGTTATGGTTGAAATTGTTCAGGGCGACGGCGGTACACTGATTGCACCAAAAGACTTCTTTCCCCGGTTAAAAGAGATGCTTGACAAATACCAGGTACTTTTAATTGATGATGAGATTCAGAGCGGAATGGGGCGTACAGGGAAATGGTGGGCTTTTGAACATGAAGGTATTATCCCTGATCTAATTGTCATTGGAAAAGGAGTTTCAGCAGGGTATGCTCCTCTTTCAATACTGGCAGGAAGACAGGATGTACTTGATTCACTTGTGCCTTCTGCTCACAGTTTCACTTATAGCGGACACGGTCCTTCAATGAAAGCAGCATCTAAAGTCATCGATATAATAACGGATGAAAAGCTGATTCAAAATGCTTATCAGACCGGCAACCGCTTACTGCAGGGTTTAAAAGAAGCTGAAAAATATCCGGATGTAGTAGTGGAAGCACGCGGAAGAGGCTTTATGATTGGCATAGAGATCAATATATCAAAAAATCCTCTGGCAAGTAAAATATTTGCATTCAGATGCCTTGAAAAAGGAATCTATTTCGGATATATAGGTGATAAACAGAGGGTAATAAGAGTGCTTCCTCCATTAGTGTTGAATCATAAGGAATGTGATGAAATTATTCGTATAGTGCATGAAACAGCTGAAGAGATGCATAAGGACCGCATACCACATCAGACAATTGAAAAAGTGCAGAAGTATGCTATTGGATGGTAAATTTGTCTAAATCAAGAAAGATTTTCTGGTTTTAGTTGTTCATTCATAATTTCAATAATAAATACGACTATTCGAATTTTAGAATTCATTATAAATTCAATGAACTAGATCTTTCTTCTGAACCAATCAGAATGAAAAGCATTCAAAAGTAAGACCCTGAGCATTCTTACCAGTTCAGATATTTAAATTTCAGGAATAAAGCAACAGGATGGAATATTCGATATAAAAAGTTTTTAAAGTGCTCATAAATCACAGTGAGCACTTTTTATAATAAATATGCATTATTGTATATTCCACAATCCATTAATAAGCTTTAAAGTTTGTTCCACCAATTCCTGTCCTCCTTCCGGCCCGATAAATGTACTTGCGGCCTCTGCCCCATATCCTCCACCCGCTATTGAACGTAAAGTGGGAACATAAGAACCACTTCCTGTTAATTGAACAATAAAAGTCTGGATAGCAGGGCTTTGAGCTTTCATACGCATTCCATAATCCAGATATAATTCAAAAGGATTTGTTACAATTACGATATCAGCAATTCGAAGCCCATGAATTTCAATCGGCATCTTTGGCTGTATTTTTTCGAGTTCATAACGATCCTTTACACTTTCATAATATTTTATTAGTGCATGTGTTTGTGAAATTTCTGTATACCATCGAGGATTTTTTTTAATATCCGGATTATTTTCAATGTTACGGAGCATTTGTTCGTATTTCTTCCGGTATCCTTCACTCCCTTTCATTGCTTCATTAACATCTTCGATGCTAATAAGCCTTCTTGTTAATTCAGCACGTTCCATACGATGTTTAACTATCGGGTCCCATTCAATATTATCTTTCATAAAAGGTAAGACAGAAGTCACAGCATCAGCAATACTTACAGCGATTTGTTTCCGCCTGCCCATTGTTCCCGGACCCTTTTGAGTATTTGGCGGGTTCATCAGCTTTTGCATCCTTGCTTCGGCCCTTTCACCAACTAAAATATGCGGAGATTGATCGCCGGCAGCGCCACATTGCGGAAAAATGTGGATATCTTTTCCTAATCTGTGGTAAAGTTCCTGCCTTGTATCATGCCAAAAATCCGCGCTTACCTGATACAGGCCTTCAGTTACCTGTGAAGGGCAGGAAACATTAATTATCACTCCTGTAAGTTCTTCCTTGGAATTCCATGTATACAAGAGGTTTACTGAATGATCTTCATATCCTTCAATATGGCTGAAATCAGGTCTGTTTGTATTTCCATAAGTAGTAGATCTTCCGGAAAAAGAAGCCTGTGCACGGCAATGCCCTACTACTGCATGTCCAAGTCCGTAACTAATACCACCGGGTTTGCGATTATTCCAGGCATTTTTAGCAGCACCGGCAATGCGTTGTGAAACAAATTCAAGACATTCTGCAGGTGACATGGCATCAAGTTCAACACCATATATGTTTTTTGAATCGGGGTAAGAACTTAAAAAAGGGGCTGTATGTGTATGAGTTGCATTCAGGAAAATATTTTCCGGATTGATCTCGGGAATAGATTTTCTCACGAGATCTCTTACCCTGTCCCTTAAATTAAGTCCCTTAGAATCCAAAATTCTATTATTCCCATCACTGATTGTCACGAGATCACAACTTATTAATATCGCTTTTTCCGATGAAAGGCCCTTTCCTGATTCTATAGCCAGGACTGTAGCTGTGACAGGGTCCAAAACACCTGTGGATACACGTGCATGAAATTGTCCGCTTAATAAAACAGGTTTGTCCGGTGTAATATCTGTTGAATCCCAGCCAATATATAAATTATTCTGTCTGTCTGAACTAATTTCATTTTTATTTAAATTTTTAAAATGAAAACTATTAAAAAGGAATATTAACAGGAAACTAATTATAATTAATGTTGAGAATTTAAATTTATTCATGATATAATGATTTTGAATTAACAATTTTTACTGTTCTTACAAAGAAATATTTTTGAAAGTTTTGCACAAATTTATTTATTACGTCTGTTTCTGTAAAATTATAAGTTTTATTAGATTAAATTTATTGAAGCCTTTAAACTATTGAATATATATTATTATCAGTTAGAAATATTTTCTTAAACTCATTGTGCCATTAGATCGCTAAGGAATATTTTAGATGATTTATATTCTATTTACAGAAGTTATTTTGCTAATTAAACGAATTATCAATCCTGCATGTGTTTTTGCATAATTTCTATTTATCTTATACAGAATACATAATTGAGAGAATAGTGTTTCAATACTTTTACGAGACTTTTTAAATATAAATGGAAAAGGTTCTTTCTCTTCCGGATTAATAAAGTAAGCGATACTTTAATTTAATTTTGTAATATATTTTATCAGGGGCTCCCCTTTATGAGAGAGCATCTCCTTTAAGCGCTGATACTAAGAAACCAGAACTGTATTTTATTTGTATAATCATTAATAATATTCAATATTACAACGGGTTATCTTAAATCAATTAAATCGTTTCAATATTGGATTTTTATTTATTTTTGATCATTATCTTAATCCCGGATCTAATTAAAAATATGAAAATAAAAAGTTTTAATCTTAAGAAGTTATTTTATTTCATAATTATTCTAAACTTTCTTTCTGTTAACACAACATGTAAGTTGTTAGCGCAGGTATATCCTTATAAAAATCCCGGTCTGAGTATTGAGGAACGCGTGAATGATCTGATTCAGCGTATGACAATTGAAGAGAAAGTGGCCCAGATGCTTAAACTGAGACTGAGTGGCATAAAAAGGGATAAAGATGGGAAGGTGGTGGAAGAAGATCTGGAGCAACTATTTAAAGGTCAAAGCATTGGCTGCCTTGATCCTCCTATGACAACTATAGAAGATGTAGCTATTATGGGTGAGGCTGTGGATAATTATCTGAGAACTAAAACCAGGCTGGGTATCCCTGCTATTCAACTGGAACTGGGCGGAATGCATGGGGCACTTGCACGCGGGGTCATTTACTTTCCGCAGTCAATAGGACAGGGCAGTACCTGGAATACAGAACTTATAAGACAAATGGCTGAGGTTATTGCATATGAAGCCAGTTTAATCGGTTGCCGTCAGGCTTTTGCGCCTTTATTTGATATTATAAGGGATCCCAGGTATGGCAGAGTGGAAGAATGTTTTGGAGAAGACCCATATCTGATTGCTGAGATAGGTAAAGCTTATGTAATCGGCATGCAGGGTGATCCGGAAATAACTAAAACTCATATTCCTGAAGGCCATCTGATAAGTACGGCAAAACATTATGTTGGATATAGTGCACCGATTGCGGGACTAAACCTTGGCCCACTTGAAATCGGGCCGCGGGATTTCAGGGATTTACATTTATATCCCTTTGAGAAAGCTGTGAGAGAAGCCAATGTTTATTCAATTATGCCTTCATATAATGCAGTGAATGGAATCCCGGTGCATTCCAGTGATTATCTTCTGCGGGATGTCCTGCGGAAGGAATTTGGTTTTAAAGGATATGTATTTGCCGATTATGGAGCAGTGGGTATGCTATATAGCAGACATAAAATAACTGCAAATAAGGCTGAAACAGCAATTGCTGCCCTGAAAGCCGGTGTTGACCAGGAAGGTGATAATTGGGCATATTCAGAACTTGTAAATCTGGCAAAAAATGATAAAAAAATTGAAGCTCTGGTTGATGAATCAGTTAAAAACATCCTTAGTGTAAAATTCAGGGCAGGGCTATTTGATAAACCTTATAAAAAACCGAAACGATTGACTGAATTATGTCGCACGAAAGAATCTGTAAATCTTGCACGGAAGGTTGCTGAAGAGTCTGTTGTCCTGCTTAAAAACGAAAATAATTTATTACCTCTGGACCCTTTACAACATAAATCAATAGCAGTTATAGGCCCCAATGCCGATCAGGTACAGTACGGTGATTATAGCGTAACCCATGATAATTCATCAGGGGTAACTATTCTTGAAGGGATTAAAAATATTGTAAAAAATAAGGCAGCTATAAATTATGCAAAAGGCTGTGGAATTACTGATCTGAATAAGTCAGGATTTGAAGAAGCGGTTAAAGCTGCTGAACAAAGTGATGTGGTTATTCTGGTTATCGGTGGTACAAGCTCATCTATAACAGGTGTCGGATGGGGTGATGTTGCGCGAGAAAAAGGATCCCCAACCAGTGGGGAATCATTTGACAGATCAGACCTTACTCCGCCAGGAGTACAGCCTGAATTGATACAGGCAATCTATAAAACCGGAAAACCAATAGTACTTATAATGCTTCACGGCAGGCCATATAGTATAAAATGGGAAAAAGAAAATATTCCGGCAATCCTTGATGCCTGGTACCCCGGAGAAGAAGGAGGCAATGCAGTTGCCAGAATACTGTTTGGTGAATCAGTACCTTCAGGAAAACTAACTGTTACAATCCCGCAGAGCGTGGGACATGTTCCGGTATTTTACAATTATAAACCACTGGGAAGAGGATTTTATAATAAACCGGGATCACCGGAAAATCCCGGACGTGATTATGTTTTTTCATCAACCGAACCTTTATGGCCTTTTGGTTTTGGCTTGAGTTATACCCGATTTGAATATTCCGATCTTAAAATTGTAAATAAAGAATTAACGGAAAAGGATAATCTAGAGTTAAGCGTGAAAATTAAAAATATTGGTAAAGTAACAGGAAAAGAAGTTGTTCAGTTATATATTAATGATAAAGTCAGTTCTGTTACTACCCCTGTAAAAGTATTAAAGGGCTTTCAAAAGCCGGAGATCAAACCCGGAGAATCTGTAATTTTGAATTTCACAGTTCCATGTAAGGAACTTGGCCTGTGGGACAGGAACATGCATTATGTGGTTGAACCAGGTGAATTTGAAATAATGATAGGGGCCTCCTCTGAAGATATCAGACTGACGGATATAATCAATATTATTAAAATGTGATTATATAAGAGTCATTGGACTTGAACAGATTTTTACATGATTTTTCAATATTCTTTGGTTAACCAAATTCCGAAATAAATTACCACAAGAAGATCTCCGGAAAGATTGATGACAAAATTGGAAATAGAACAAAATAGTGATGTTCGTAAATTGTTAAAACAGCATCTTAATGTTAACATTATATGCTGTATCAGAGTTATAGTGGTGTCAGCAATCTGTTCATCTAAATCATTTGACTGACACTTGCCCAGCCTCTATACCATCAAATATTGAGTCTTCCTCTTCAGGTACGGGGACAAGCGTTTTCACAAGACATAATTTGGCATTTGGCCTATGATAATAGATCCCTTGGCTTTGAAAGTTTTTTATAACATAATTTCCATATTCCTTGCAGGTCAGATTTGTCCCTTTAAGAGGTTGATCACCAATCCATGAAAGATCAATTGTCCAAGGGTAAGATTGTCCCTCGAGATTATATAACTTTTTCGGTTGCCATGGTTTTAATCCTATCCGGGTGAGTTCGGGCCAGTGATCAGTATCTCCTCCTGCTGTTTCAAACGCTACCAGCCCTGCCCTGCCAGAAACTTTATGGCCCGGTTTGTCATAATCACCAAAAACACCTTCATGAGTTATGATTATATCCGGTTTATAAGCTCGTATTGCTGCAACCATTCTGCGGACTATATTCTCTTCTCCTTCCCATAAACGCTGGTTGAAATGATAATAATTCGCACCATTATTACCTGTTTCAAATTGACAGAAATTAGTTGTAGTACCAACACCAGTCATCCATATATTTCTATCATGTTCAAGATTGTACGTTTCTTCGTATTCACTGCTGTGAGTATCACTCATGACACCTATATCCACAATCTTTTTTCCTTCATTGATTGAATAATGTGCAAAAAATGAATTAAAATTAATAGGGGCATCATCGCCGTGCGCCATCATGGTCATGATGTCAACTTTAGTATCTTTCCCGTTCATGACTTTCCACGTCAGTCCCTCGTTCTCTGAACTTAAGATTTTTTCTCCTTCGCCAGCGATAATAACATTTCCTAAAGTGTCAGCCCAAAGTGTCCTCAGCCACTCTGAACTGTAAGTATCGCGAAAAGTCCAGTTCCTTCCGCCGTCCTCAGTGGTCATAATCTTGTTACCTAGTTCCCCAACAGCATATCCGCGGTGTGGACTAATAAAACGGACATATCTGAGGTCCATTATTTCTCTTATTTCTTTTGTATATAATGTGGCGGAAGGCTCCCAACTTTCACCCCCATCAGATGAGATCAATATGGTACCATTTTGCCCCACGATACAGCCTGTGTTGCCATTTATACTGATATCCCTGTAAATAGGGCTGAAACCATAAAATCTCTTATCGGCAACTGCCTTAACAGCTGTCCAGGATTCCCCCCCGTCACGAGTTCTTATTAAAGTTTCATTCAGACCTACTGCAAACCCGTTGTTATGATCAGTGAAAGTCATTCCGTACAACCAGTTAAGTGTGCCGCTTGTTGAAAGAGTTTTCCAATGCTTGCCACCATCTGTTGTCTTAAGCAGAAAGCCTCTTTCTCCTGCTGCATAACCTGTATTTTCATCTACAAAATGAAGTGCGAACAAATGTCTCCCCTTCTCTCCAAACTGGCATTTCCAGGTTTTTCCGCCGTCTGTTGTATGAAAAATATAACCGTAACCTCCTCGCTTGTCATGCCTCATTGAATCATTTGTATCGGCCATCCTTATCCGGCCGCCTGCTATCCAACCCTCATTCTCAGTTATAAATCTGACCCTATATAAGTCTGCATCAGTATCAATATTTATCTTATGCCAGTCCTTTCCGAAATTTTCCGTTATCAGAACAGTGCCCAAAGCACCTACAGCCCAGCCTTTAGAACCAATAAATGTAATATCCATCAATGGATATTTATCGGTTATCGTAGGATGTGGTACTGAATTATAATGAGTTGAAGCCATTAAAATTCCAAGATCATTATCTATTTTTTCAAGTTTCTGTTTAGCTGCGCGCATCTGATCCGGGGTTTGAATTTTAATTGATGACAGCTCTTTTCGGAGTCTTCTTATTTCATCTTTATATTCATCCGTGAAACTGGATAAAAATGATTGTATTTCTTTAATTTTTCTTTTAAAAAATGATCCGAAGACGGAAATATTATCAATGAATAATCCGGTGAGTGTTCCAAATTTCAAAGGATTGAAGAAATCATTTGCAGTATATTTCCACGCTTGAAGCACATAGTTATTTTTGTCCAGTAAGCGATTTCGGAATATGTTTAGTCCCCATTCATCACTGAAATCCACAGAAATATCCAATGATCTGAGATCAAGGATTAGTTCAGCTCCCCAGCCAGATTTAGTATTATAAATATCAACCTCAACCAAAGGCTCCCAGTCTCTGAATGGTTCACCGAATTTATCATAATGGGTTCCTTTTATCTGACCGAGATTGTTTAGCACTAATAGATAATAATCCTGATGAACATTATCCTCGTGTTTTGCACGTGGCTGAATTATGATCCAAAAGCATTCATCAAGGAACAATGTTTGATCAACGTAAACACCGTTTACACCAGCCATCTGTGCAGCCATACCGGCTCCTAATCGTGCCTCGCTACCGGCACCTTTTTTGATACCAGTTCCATCAGCTTCCAGTTTGAAACATAGATGATTTCCTGAAATTCCTGTTGTTGCACCTGCCAAATCAGAAAAAAGTTGTTCACCCATTTTATCAGTATGATTAATAAGGATCTTTTTTGTTTCCATCCAAAGATTGCTGTCTTCCTTTCCGTTTATTTTAGGCAGTGATCTGAGATGAGAGATTTCAGCTCTCTTTTCTTCTTGCTTGGATAAATCAGGTTTTATTTCCTGCATGAATTCCGATCTGGGCCAGTAATATGAAACCAGACCCGGCTGACGCACCAAAGTATCCTGTTGAACAGTAATGCCAACATTACAACTGGTAACTTCAGTGTGATTGCCTTTATTTGATGCATGATGAAACTCCAGGTTCCATTTCCAACCCGGATCGGAATATACATCCAGACCTGAAAAAGGAATGATCATTTCGACTTCCCACCTGTCCTGATGAGTGATGGTTTTGACAACAGAGGACGAATTCCAGGAAGAGAAATAAAACCCTCCCAAATAAGGATCAAAATATGAATCCCAAATGATTCCTGCCGGATTAATAGCAATTGAATATGAATAGTCGCGTCCATGAATTATATCATCAGGAAGCCAAGGCTTTAGATCTACCTGAACATAATCATCAGATACTATAAGCTCATCATTGTTCTTCATATTTGCTGTTATACCATCTGGTTGTTCCACCTGCCAGAAAAGATAAATATTAGAGCGATCATACAATACCCTGACGGAAGTTTTTTCTACTATACCAGTTTTGTTAATAAAAGGACTTAAAACAGGCGCATTCTCCCATTCCGGCTCATTCATTATACCATCTGCCACAATTTTCAAATCAGGAAATATTCTATCAGGTCGATATAACTGTTCTCCATTTGCCGATTTAACCGAAATCAACCTGTTGCCTGTTCTTCTATTCGGCTCTTCTCCTGTAGAGATATATTTCTGGGAGTATAAAACAACAGGTTGAAAAAGAATCAGAATAATAATGATTCTGAATGAGATTAATTTATAATTTATCATAGACAATATTGGTTTTAATATTTTTAATTTAATTCAACTTTGACAGATTAGGGTTTTTCTTATAGTTAATGTTAATATCTTTACTCTGCAGCATGATTGTAAATTTTGGAAAACACTGTTAATATGCTCAAAAACAGTGTATTAACGCACAAATCATGCTGTTTTTTAATAACTCTTACTTGGTTTTCAACATTTTAAAGAACTGCAAAATTTGTAAAAATATAAATTAGCTTTTTATAAATCAAGTTTAATTATATTTTCTGAGTAATTATCAAATGCTTATAAAAACATCGTTTTTTGATATGGATTTATCTGTCTTTTTGAAAGCATTATTTTTCACTGTGGTCGACGAAAAAAATATATCTTTTAAATACATCATTTCAATTTTTACATTGATCTTTTAAATTATGAAAGTTGGAATAAATAAGCGGGATAATACGCTTTGCATATTTAAACCGGTTTAGATAATTCTTATCTTTATATGATATGCTCATACCTGTTTATAAAATTAAGCACATATTTGAATTCCTATAAACTGCCAACTAACAATCAGGCTTATTCCAAGACTTATTGATTTTTAACACTTATTTAAACATTGAAAATTATCACCCGTCAAATTGATACCTTTCACCTCAGTCACCTGATCATTTCTTACCCTTATAAACCAAATTCCTAAAAAGCTGGAAATCAAAATTTATTTTCGTTTTGGCAAATGATTTCCATTTTCGAAAATCTCATTTTTTCTTACTCCCCCGCCTAATTTATACAATGTTTTAGCACGGCTAAATTCATTTCCCATAATGGTTATATGTTCAACTCCTTCATCCAAAAGAAAAACAGTTTCACTTCCTTCCGGAGCAATACAATCATGAATAAACGCCCCTTTTACATCTTTTAACCAAATTGAAGGAACATTAGATTTTAAGGAGTGACGACCGGAAAAACCGGCAAGTTCAAGATTTTTTATGGACCAGCAACGTAAAGCATTACCTAATCTTGCATCTTCAGAGTCTGGCCATATTAACTGTATGTTACGAAGTTTTAAATCATCCACATAACGACAAAATATATCATACGGGGCAACTCTGTGCCCAAACACCGGAAATGGCTGGGGAGGGTTCTCATGATATTTGGTATTTCTTCCTCCGGTTATATTTATTCTGATATTTTCAAGAATCAAACCTTCAAGATATTTTTCCTCAACTCCGCTTATAAAAATACCACCCCCTCCGCTTATAGTCATATCAGATATCAGAACATTTTTAATCATGCCCCAGGGAGTATCATCAGTTCTTCTGTAAGACCATATATAAATACCCTGTCCATTTTTTGATCTTGAACAGTCTATAGTAATATTACTTACAGTTAAACCATCGATACAGCCTCCGTCTCTGATCAATAATCCAAAGCCCCCGCCTGAATCATGGATAACACAATTTGAAAAAGTAATATTTTTAAATTCGCCAAATGTTTCAGTACCTATTTTCAATGCTGTTTCCGTTGTTGTTAAAACACAATTAGTGACTACAATATCCCTGCAAACTTTAGTCCTGGATAAATTAGTTATTTTAAGTACAATGCAATCGTCTCCACATTGAATATAGCAATCTGAAATCATAACTTTTGAACAACCATCAGGATTTATTCCATCAGTATTTGGACCGTCATCTTCATATATACCATTTAAAATTGTCATTCCGGTAATTGTCACTCTTTCACAATCAATAGGGTGAATAGTCCATGCCGGACTGTTTGCAACGGTTATACCATTTAAAAGAACATTATAGCAACTAACAAACTTTATCATATTGTTAGGACGCCACATTTGCTGTCTCATTTGTTCTTCATTAAGTTTTTGTTTTAGTAAATGTTTCCAGAATGATTCTCCATTGCCATTGATTGTCCCCATTCCGCTAATACTGATATTTTTCGAATCTTCAGCATATACCAGACAGTCGTTTTTATAATCATTCCTGTCCTTACTTCCCCAAATTGTTGCGCCTGCAGAAATATAGATATTGACATTATTTTTTATTTGAAATGTGCCAGTAAGAAAATCCCCGGGAGGAAAATATAAAGTCCCGCCTCCGGAATTACTGCATTCGTCAATCAAACTTTGAAAGGCTGAGGTATTAAGTGTAATTCCATCGGAAATGATTCCGAAATCACAAACATTGAATATAGGTAATGGAATCCTTGAGTTTAGGTATGCAGAAGTAGCCTGTAAATTGATTCCTCCACCTTTGATCTCATTTGGGTCTAATACGGTAATCCCGGTTGCTGCAGAAGCAAAACCTGCTAAAAAATTCCTACGACAAATTTTTTTGTCCTTATTATTTTCTTTCATAATTCTATTTTATACGAGTTAGAAAATATTAAAAAGTTTTATTGAAAATTGAATATGCTTATCATAAATAACTTAAGTTAATTTAATCCTTTTCAATTAAAATTGCTCTGCTAAACTACAATAAGCCTTTAGTTAACTTTTTAAATTCAGGCAAATAATATTTGTCATAAAAATCTGGTTCATGTCCGTATTCAGTCCAAACTTTCTTTAAACCATCGATAACAGGAAAATAATATTTTTCAACCATTTCAAGACGTTCCTGTGAAGGCATTGTTTCAACATCCCTGGCTTTTCCCGCTTAATGTTTATTTAGCTAAATAATTAAAATAAAATTTTAAGTTTTTTTATTTCTTCCTGATCAGCCTCCTTATTATAAGCCAACAGAAGCCTATAACCAGATTTAAATAAACACAACAAATTTTCTAATTTTTCAATTCTAATGTTAAAGCAGCAATATTGACTTGAAAACCTAATATTATCACATAACTTTATTTATTTATCACAATGACGGAAATGTCATTTAATAAAATTATTTACTTCTTTTATAATCTCACTATAAGAGGATTTTTTTGTGATTAAAATTTTCAGGTTCTTTTCTTCTGGCAGATAAGTAGAAGATTGTTTTAAATACTACTTTCATAATAACCTGATTAGAATTTTTAGTTATAATCGTTTAGTATCTTTAGTAACAACAACCTTCCAAAAACACAAAAAACTTAACGTCTTTCATCACCATATTTAGCAATCCACTCTTTAGCATATTCAACAGCCTTAAGATTTTTGTTGACAAGAGGTGTACAATGAAAAATCAGGCCATCAATCTGTTTTTCTTTATATAAACGATATGCATAATCCAGCTGTTTTATCATAAAACTCTGGTCCAGTTCCTTTTTTCCGCCAAAATCCCACATATATATGCCTAAAAGGGTAGGTTTATCGGGTACCAATGAACGGTATTTATTAAAATTCTCTTCTATCTTTTGAATATCTGCACCTGTCCAGATCCATAAAGAAACAATATCAACATATTTCATCACCGGCTGAATTGAGGGATGTAGCTGATGAGTATACAAAACAATTGCAAGATCAAGCCGTCGCTTATAAGACAACATCTCATCATAAAGTTGTTTCATTTCTTCCATGGAAAGTGCAGCAGGAGCAGGTTTATCGGGATCAATATCAGATAAATATTTCGTATTGAAGCGAAAAAAATCATCAAGAAAAAAAGCTGTGAGGTTTGGCAATTTGTCCCGAAGGCCAAGAACATAATCTTTTACAGTTTGATAATATTGATTGGTATACATTGCTAAAGCCCATGCTATACGCTTAACATCCTTAAACTGATTAAGATAATCTTCATCCTTGGGAATTCCGGTTCTTCGAATTACACATACATTTGGGATCCCCATGTATTTAATACCATCTGCCATGCTAATCGGAGGGCTTAAAGGTATATTATAATCATTATCAGGACCATCATAATCCCATGAGTCATGCCCCCACATCCAAAGATGATCACGAAGTCTGTTCTCATAGGCAGGGAATTTAGCATTTACAGAACAACCAAACGGAAGGGATAAAGAAGTTAAAGCACTGCCACCGGTTAATAACAATGCATTTTTAAGAAATTTTCTTCTAAAAATCATAACTTATATTTTAAATTTCTGTTTACTTCTTAGCCTGATATACCAAATTTCTAAATATTTTATGTACATCCGGTCCCCGATGTGGATGAACATTAGTGTAAAATAACATAATCAAATCTTCCTCAGGATCAATGATATAATCACTATAAAACATCCCGCCCCAACGATAAGCTTCAGCTGAAACAAGGTGATTGGCAGCACCTTCTTCACCAAATAAACCAAAACCCAAACCAAATTTCATTCCTTCTCCCAAAGTTTTATTGCCAATTTGATTCATTGTCATCAGTTCAACAGTATTTCGCCCAAGAACCCTGTTTCCGTTAAAGGTCCCTCCGTTGAGCATCATCTGGCAAAATCTTGCATAATCTTCAATAGTGCCACATAAGCCTGCTCCTCCCAGAAATAATTTTTTTGCGCCACTTACAGGAAATAACTGATAGGATTCGTTTGTATGATAAACAAGTCCCTGGGGAGTAGATGAATAGAGTGTAACAAGCCTGTCAGCTTTATCATCAGGAAGATAAAAGTAAGAATCTTTCATACCAAGAGGTTCAAAAATACGTTCCTTAAAAAATAAATCCAACGGTTTCCCTGAAAGAACTTCAATCAGATATCCGCATACATCAGTGTTCATCCCATAAAGATATCTGTCCCCCGGATCAAACATCAAAGGAAGGTTGGCAATTTTTTTAACAACTTCCTCAATACTAAGATTTTCCATAGAATTTACTGCAGGTATTCCAGCCTTACTGAATATCATGTTCCCCGGGCCTCCGCCCAGAACCCCGTAATGGATTCCCGAAGTATGTGTAAGTAAATGCCTGATTGTAATCTCCCTGGCTGCAGGCCTTACTGTAAAGCTGGAATCACTTTCATTAAAATCAACCATTACAGTTGGATTCTTAAATTCAGGAATATATTTTGATAGCGGATCATCCAGTAAAAATTTAGCTTCCTCAAAAAGTGTCATTAAAGCAACACTGGTAATAGCCTTTGTCTGTGAAGCAATCCGAAAAATATCATCTGTCTTCAATGGAGTTTGATTTTCAATATTTTTCCAGCCATAAGCTTTGTGATGAACAACTTTTCCTTTATATGCCACAAATGTTAAAGCATTAGGAAGCATACCCTGATCAACATAGGAAGATAAAACAGAATCTGTCAATAACAGCCTGTCGGTATAAAATCCATTTTTTTCAATATTATTTACTTTTGAAAATTTTTGTGCAGGCTCATTATCACTTTTATAACAACTGTTGGCCAGGAAAAAAATTGAAATAACAATGATTGTTAGTCTTCTGAATATTTTCATTAGGTTTCTGTTTAAAAATCTATTAATTTTAAGGCTCTAAAATTTTTTAACCAAAGTTATTTATTTTTCAATAAAAACTTAAATAAATAGTTTTTTCTTTCTCTTATGTCCCGTGTCTTTAAACCGGTTGATTTATACTTATTCATTAATGAACGGCAAATTTTTTTCAACAGGAAAAACTTTTTTTCTAATTTGCCTGAAAAAAGAAAATTTAGACAATACATTTCACTAAAAGTAGTTAAAAAGTATGAAAAAATACAAACTTTTCAATAATAGCTTTAGATATAAAACCCGGTTCATGATAAAATCGTATAAGTAAAAAATATAGTGAGAAATGATGAATGATAAGAAGAAAAAAAGCAAATTCATTAATAAATTAACGAACAAATACAGGCTGATATTTCTTAATGACAGTACTTTTCAGGAATTAGGTTATATCAGGCTTTCCAGGCTCAATATTATTATTGTAACCGGAACATTGTGCATTTTTCTGGTAGCCCTGACTTATATTGCTATTGCATATACACCTGTTAGAGAACTTATTCCGGGATATCCCGATGCTGAAATGCGCCATAATATTATAAATAACAGAATTCAACTTGACAGCCTGGAATTAGAACTTCAATTCCGTGATCAATATTTTGAAAATCTTTCTTTAATTATTTCAGGAAAAGAGCCAAACAACTTTTTGAATATTTCCAATGATACATTAAAAAAAGATTATAAAAATATACAATTCTCAAAACCTTCTGCCGATAGTACACTACGACAGGAAATTGAGCTCATTCCCAAACTTGAAGTGCAGGCACAGGAACAGGTACAAACAAATACCAGCCTCGAAAAATTTCATTTCTTCCCTCCCGCCAAAGGCATTATAACCAATTCTTTTAATCCGTTAAATAACCATTTTGGAACTGATATAGTAGCTGCTCCAAATGAAGTAGTGAAAGCCACACTTGACGGAACTGTAATAATGGCATCCTGGACATTACAAACAGGATATGTAATGCAAATTCAGCATGAAAATAATATCATTTCTTTTTATAAACATAATGCCGAATTATTAAAAAAAGTAGGTGCCAGGGTTAAAGCCGGTGATGCAATTGCTATTATTGGAAACTCCGGTGAACTGACTACAGGCCCCCATCTGCATTTTGAACTTTGGTATAACGGCACGGCAATTAATCCGGAAGATTATATTATTTTTTAATAATGAGTAACTTTGTATAAAATCTTTTGGTAATATTTATTTAAAAAAAAGGCAGCAAATGACCTAAAATCATTGCTTTATGTTTTTAATTGTGTTACAGGGATATATAAAATATTAA
>CAZLXM010000043.1:0-29898 GCA_964563105.1 uncultured Bacteroidaceae bacterium | reverse complement strand
GGTTATTAGTATCTGTTTTGCGGTTTGGCATGGGTGAATTGATCCATGGTAAACGTAAAAAGCCTGCTTCATAGTGTCTGAGTAATAATTCATAATCAATTTCTTTATATCCTTCAGGCTTTTGAAAAGGAATACGATTATCCGGAAAATCTGTTAAACACATCCGGTAACAATATGCCTGTATCCTGTGATCCGATGATCCTTCGGCTCCCGGACCTTCCGGATCTATCATTGGTAATAAACCGGATTCCGGATTACCTGGTATTATATAAGGATCAACACCGTTTTTAAACTGATGATGCATGTGTGGCGGAACACCACTATCCGGAGTTGAGATCAATGCCCTGACTCCATTCAGGGTTTCCTGATAAATATCGAAACCTTCGCGTCCAATTGTGAATGCAACACCTGTTCCTGCCATTAAATCGCCTTCATAAGTTGCATCAATAAAATAACGGCCCCGAATACGGAGACCAGATTCCATTATGATTTCTCTGATCCTTTTCTTCTTTTTAATAACACCAAGTGAAGTTTTATCGGCCCCGGCTATACACATCCCATCTGCTTGTTGAATCGTATGCCCTTCTCCGGTACGGATAAGGCGTTCACCATATACGACAGGGATCTCATACTCATCTATCCAGTTTTGAATGACTTTTCTTGCCGCTGAAGGTTCGAAAAACCACATAGATTCTTCATTAATATTCGTAGAGCCGGGATGATAAGTTTGATTTTTAAAATAATCTTCACGGCTCTGATATTTCCAATTAGAATTATCTGAATACCATTTATACAAATTTTTATAAAATTCTAATGCAATTCCTCCTATCACATGTTTATTTCCAAAATCAGTCCTCCCCAGTCCGCCACTTGTAAGCCCTCCTAATTGCTGAGGAATACCCGGCTCAATTATGATTACGCTTTTATTCATTCGTGCAGCCTGAACTGCTGAAGCAACACCGGCAGAAGTCCCTCCATAAACAACAATATCGTATTTATTGGTTTTGTGATTACAAGCCTCAAAAATTATAAAAATACAAAACACAAAAGGTAGAAATAGATTGATTTTTTTCATGGCAGATTCAAAATTAGAATTGTAATTAAATATAAAAAATAATACTTTTAAAGTAAATTTATGGTGTTAAGTTAGTAAAATATTGAAAAAATTGTACTTAGACTAATTTTAAAAAGTATATAAAGTAAATTTAAATTCTATTTGAAAATTAATATTGCTTTTCTCCCTAATTAAAATAAAATTAATTACTTAATTTGGATATTTGAAATTTACTAATAACTACCCGAAACTGAAATTATTATTTATGATACTTACAGGTCTGTTTGTTTACAAATATTTGAAGCCTTCAAGTACTATCGTTTACAACAAAAAAATAAAAATATTTGGAGGTTTCATCAGAACGGCATGATTAACAATAATATAACTAAATTATTTTCTGATGACAAACTTTAATATTTATACTATTAAAAATTTAGCCAGCACTTTACTGTTTGTGATGATATTTTTTAATATTTCCGGTGAAGAAGGATTGCTTTCCCGGTATTCAGAAGGATCAGGCCTGCAAATTGCTGTTTTTGATGTAGATGCCACTCCGCCCGTTGGTTCAAGATTAGCATATAATACCATGGTTAATGTTTGGGATATGGGTCTTAGGGCCAGGGGTATTGTTATTTTAGGTCCTGAGGATCCTATAGTTTTACTTTCTGTTGACTGGATCGGGATAGCGAATGAAGGACAGGATGAATTTAAACTTGCATTGGCGAATGCTGCCCGGACAACTCCGGAGCGGGTAGCTGTCCATACTGTTCATCAACATGATGCCCCTGCTTGCGATTTTACCGTGGAACGGATCCTCATTGAAGAAGGTGTTAATCCAATGGCTTTTGAAGGAAGTTTTGCCAGAGAAGTAATTCAAAGGCTCGAAAAAGCTGTAAGACAGGCAATCCTAAACCCTTTACCTGTCACACATATTGGTATGGGTGAAGCACCTGTAAGAATGGTTGCATCGAACCGGAGAATTCTTGATTCTGATGGCCAGATTCGCGGAAGGATGTCATCATGCAGAGATTCTTCATTGATTGCTGAACCTGAGGGAGTAATTGATTCAATGGTTTCTTTGATTAGTTTCTGGAATTCTGATAATCCTGTTGCTGTCCTGAGTTTTTATGCATCACATCCTCAAAGTTATTATATGACGGGTATTGCGAATCCGGATTTTCCGGGACTTGCCCGTTTTCTTCGACAACTTGAAGTACCTCATGCACTGCATGTACATTTTAACGGGGCAGGAGGAAATATAGCTGCCGGAAAATATAATACCGGAGCCCGCGAAAACAGATATATCCTTGCCGAACGTCTGGCAGATGGAATGAAAAGAGCATGGATAAATACCCGGCTTGAACCTGTTAAAACAGAAACAGTAAAATGGATTGTTGAGCCAGTAGCCCTGTCTCCTTCGCCGATCCTTGAGGAAATGCAGGTCCAGATCAGGGAAAATATGTTAAAAAAGGATAGAACACAGGGAGAGGAAAATAGGTTTACCAACAATATGTCTAAAATACCCTGGTTTCAACGTTGTCAGGCCGAAGAAAAAATAAACCTTGGATGCCTTATGTTGGGTCAGGTTCGTATTCTGTTTATGCCTGGTGAACTGGCTGTTGAATACCAACTGGCATCTAAATCTGAACGCCCTGATCTCTTTGTAGCAATGGCAGCATACGGAGACTATGCCCCGGGTTATATATCTACCGCAATTCAATATGAACAAGGTGGTTATGAAGCCGGGCCTGCTTCAGCCGTGGCACCTGAAGTTGAAAATATATTAATGACAGCGATTAATAAACTACTTAACAATCAAAAATAATGTTTTTTTTTTGATCATTTGTTTATTCAAAATTTTTATGATTTATGATAAAGAAAAAAAAATAACTTAGCTTGAAACATTTAAACTAATTTATTATTGTAAAACCTTACTATTATGAAAAGAAATCTTTCCGGATCTTTCCTGTCATTCAGGATGACTTTATTTATTTTGTGTGCAATTTTTATATCAGGCCTTATATCTTGTAAAGAAGGCAGTAAAAAAATTAATATGAGCTCTCAGGATTTTATTAAACCTCCAACAATAATGGTTACTTTTTCATGGAGCTTTAGTAACATTGGAGATATTGGTATTTCTCCGGGCTTATTCAATCTTTTGGGTGAATATATTCCGGAAGCTGAAATTATTCTGGTAGCAAATACATATTCGAAAGAAGTTGAAGAATATTATACAAGCCGTTTTAAAAATGTAACAGTAATTCCTTCACCTTTCAAGAATTCTTCTAAATCAATTTCCCGTGAGATGTTTAAGAGTATTCAAATCCCTCCTCATGATGAGGATCCTTTACAAGGTATACCTTTTGAAGAAAACTCACGTAAATTCAAGGAAGCCTTTGACAGGGCTGATCTTATTCTTTATAATTCAGGGACGACCTTAGCTTCATATGGCAGGTGGGATCATAATTTAAGCAGGATTCCGGGATTAGGCTGGCCTTTATTTCTTGCACGGGAGGCTGGCAAAGCCTATGGGGTATATTGTCAGTCATTTGAGAGATTTGCCTGGCCTGCTAATGAATTATTTGTGCCGGTATTATCGGATGCAAATTTTGTTTTTTGTCGTGATGGTAATTCCCTTGAATATTTAAAAAGTATTGGGGTTAACTCTCCCATTCTTGAGTTTGGGCCGGATGCCACCTTTGCTTTTAAAATATTTGATGAGGAAGGAACAAAAACATTTATGGAGGAATTTGGCCTGGAAAACCGGAAGTTTATCACTTTAACTATCCGTAGTGGCCGAAGCGGACAAGGGTTTCTGGAGCCCGGAGGTAAACGTGAATTGGCTCATGCTGCTAAATTGCGTGAACTCATTACACAGTATATTGAAAATACCGGAAATAAGGTGCTGATATGTCCTGAAGTTATAAGAGAGATTGAACCTGCCAGGGAACTGATTTTAGACCCGCTTCCTGAGAAAATAAAACAAAATGTAAGATTTCTTGATAAATTCTGGCTGCCTGATATTGCCTATACTGTTTATTCCAAAGCAGAGGCAATTGTAAGTATGGAAGCCCATTCAATTATTATGGCCCTGTCAGTCGGGACCCCTGTCCTCCATCCGCGCTTTCTCGAAGCAGGCCGTAAAGCATATATGCTTAATGATTTCGGACTTGGTGAATGGCTTTTTGATCTTGATGAAGATCCAGTCGAACCAATGTTTAAAGAGCTAATGGATATACACAACAATTTTGATGCTGCATTAGACAAAGTCAGATCAGCTCTCGATATTGTCCATAAAAGGCAAAAAGAAACCATGGCTATAGTCAGGCAAACATTGATAAAAACAATAAATAAAAAATAAAACTAATATGTAAATTTTTTTATTTAATTGTGCTTATATACAATGGTTTATTATTAATTCTGCCTTATCAACAGCCTTTAAATAACAGGATAAAAAATCAAATTATCTAATTATGACAAAAATCATAAATCGAAGGAAGTTTTTTAAAGAAACATCTCTTTCAACAGCTGGTTTTATCATGACTGGTAACATGACCGGCTTTTATGCTGAGAGGGAGAAGAATCCTTCATCATACAATCTTATGAAAGAAGTAATGAAATATCGTAAATTCGATGCTCATGACCATGTTGGCCTTTTTGGCCCGTTTCCTGAAGATGCGGATAAACAGATTGATATCGCTGACAGGCTTGGGATAGAAAGACTGAGTATTTCCAATCCAATAACAAGAAAAGAAGATGATAATAAACCTGAAAAAGCCAGGGAATGTAATGATATTGTTTATAAAGCCATGAAACGGCATCCAAATCGTTTTGTTGGATTTTTCACTTTAAATCCTCTTTTTCAGAAAGAATCTCTTGAGGAAATTAAAAGGTGTGCTGATTTGGGATTCGCTGGCTATAAAGGTTATACACAGGTAAAAGTCAATGATCCGCTTTATTATCCAATAATTGAAAAACTGATTGACCTTAAAATGATATGTTTTATGCATGCTGAATGCGAACTGGGTATAGGAGGTTACCGGATGAAATATGATGCCAAAGTAAGGCCTAATGCGACTATTCCTGAAGACATGGCTGATGCTGCAAAAAGATATCCGGAAGCAATATTTCAATGGGCACATATTGGAGGAGGAGGTGACTGGGAATATATGTGTAAATCTTTTATAAATATCCCAAATATTTATGTTGATACTTCAGGAAGTAACAATGAAGAAGGGATGATTGACGAAGCAATTAAAATGCTTGGGGAAGACAGGTTGTTTTTTGGATCGGATAATTCATATTATCAGAGCGTAGGTAAAATATTAGCATCAAACACAACAGAAGCTCAAAGAAAAAAGATATTTTTCGATAATTATAATAACATTTTAAGGAAGGGAGGCTATCATGTTGATTGATATTAACGCAAATATTGGCCATTGGCCTTTCCATCAGGTAAAGTATAATACCTGTAAGGCTCTTCTTGAAAGGATGGATAAGTTTGGAGTTGATCTTTCTGTAGTTAGTAATATGAATGGCATCTTTTATAAGAACACCCAGTCATCAAATGAAGAACTAATAGAAGAGATTAATTCTGACAAGCGTTTCAAAAAACGTTTTATTCCTTTTGCTGTAATTAATCCAATATATGCAGGATGGCGTGATGATTTTGAAAAATGTATTAAAAAATTTGGAATGAAAGGAATACGCCTATATCCTAAATATCATGATTATGAGATAACAGACCCATCCCTTATTGAGCTTGCAAAACGGGCCCGTGATTATAATATCCCGGTAGCATTCACTATTCGTATGATAGATAGCAGAAGTCGTTCATGGATGGATATACCATATATTACAGGACCGGCAGCTTTAAAAAAAGAGTGGACACTCAAAGATATTGTGCCAATTATTGAGGCTGTTCCTGATGCAAAATATTTGATTTTAAATGTAGCTAACAATATAATCCTGAACGATCAAAAAGATAAAGATCTTTTTGCTAAAGCTGAGGTTTTATTTGATACTTCCGGCAGACAGCTAAATAATTTAAACCAGTTGCTTAGTATTTACGGAAAACATAAATTTGCTTTTGGGACTCATTCTCCCATTCTGGATTATCTAACGGGCTTATTAAGGATTGAAGCTTTGAGAGAATCTGAAGCAGACGGGAAAACAAAAGATCTTTTAAGATCAGTTAATGCTATTAGAGTAATAGGTATATAATTATTTCCTGTTATTTTGGGTTTCCATTCCGTTCTGGCTTTTCTTTGGGGATTATAGGGCTAATTAATATTGTTAACTGCCTGAAATATATTTAAGATTAAAAGAAGAGAGGATTAATCTTATCCTCTTTTGCTGATCTTTGCTTAATATTTGTTTTTCTTTTAAATTAGTTTTAATTATATTACTTTTCTTATCTATTATTTTTAAATTAGTGCTTTGAAAACTTAAAATAAGGCAGATTCAAATTAATAGTTATTTTTTTCAATAAATTATCCTGCATTTTAAATATTATAATTAATAATTTATAAATACATATTGAGATGACAAAACGTAGAGAATTCATAAAAAAAACTGCTGTTGGTGCTGCCGGTATTGCCATTGGCGGTATGGGATTCAGCCCTAAAAGTTATGGTTCCATTGTCGGAGCTAATAATCGTATTAATCTTGCCCTTATTGGTATCCGTAACCAGGGTGGTGTTCATATTGATAACTGGTGTGGGATGAAAGACAGTCATAATGTGTTATTGAAGATACTATGTGATGCAGATGAACTACTTTTTGAGCCCAGGGCAAAATTAGTACAAAGTAAAATCGGAGTCAGACCATCCACTGAATGGGATATTCGTAAAGTCCTTGAAAACAAGGATATTGACGCCGTTTCTATTGTAATGCCTAATCATTGGCATGCTTTGGCTGCAATATGGGCAGCTCAGGCTGGAAAGCATGTTTATGTTGAAAAGCCGGCCTCTCATAATATCCGGGAAGGAAGAAAAATGATTGAGGCTGCGCGTAAATACAATATAAGGATGCAGGTTGGATGTAATAACCGTGCATCAAACAATATTAGAGAAGCTATTCAGTTTTTACATGATGGTGGTATTGGTGAGTTATTTATGGCACGCGCCTTATGTTTCAAAGCAAGAGATTCTTATGGTATGGCGAAAGATAGTACTCCTCCTGCTACATTTCATTATGATCTCTGGCTGGGCCCGGCTCCTTACCGTCCCTACAACGAAAAGAGAAGTCATTATAACTGGCACTGGTATTGGGATACAGGGAACGGAGATTCCGGAAATACAGGGCCTCATCAATTGGACATAGCACGCTGGGGGCTTAATAAAAATGAACATCCGGTTTCCGTGTATTCTACCGGTGGTATTTATGGTTTCAGACAGGACGATTGTGTCAGGGATAATAGCTGTACCCCGGGGACAACGGTTTATGGAGATGTGGAAACATATGGACATGATAAAACATTTCAGGAAACACCCAATACACAATCTGCCGTATTCAAGTATAACGATGGAACAATGCTTGAGTTTGAAGTTCGTGGAAGATATACTAATCATGAAGGAAGCACCGGACAGGAAGTAGGTAATCTGTTTTTTGGTTCCGAAGGCTGGCTTGAAATATATGGCGATACATGGAAAGCATTTCGCAGGCGTGAAAGAAAACCTTTTGCCGGATCTAAAGAAGGCGGCCCAAGACAAAAAGACACATTATTTACTAACTTTATCGATGCAATAAGAGCCGGTAATAATGATGTTCTGCAATGTGATATTAATGAAGGTTTTTATTCTTCATCATTACCTTTACTTGCAAATATATCGTACAGAGTTGGCAGAAGCCTTAATTTTATGGGTGAGTATGAGAAGTTTGTGAATGATTCAGAAGCCGATGCCTACCTCACGCGTATTTACAGAAAACCATATGTAGTACCGGATATTGTATAAATATATTATTGGCCTTTGTCAGGGAGGAATCCCTGACAGGCCTGATTAACTCTTCTTTAATTATATTCACTTAAATCATTTTACATATTCAAAAAATACAAACTTATTAAATTATTTAAATGCGATTAATAATTATTTTACTGGTAATGGGTATATTATCTTCCTGTACTCATAATAATGATGTATCGGTTTGGATAGCAAGCCCATGGGAGCATGTATTACAAAATACACCTCCTGGTGAAAACAAATCTGTTGAACTTCAGGCTGCTGCAAATGAATTTGAACCCTTCAGGCTTATAATTCATAATTCAGGGGAAGAAACACTTTCAGACTTGAGCGTCTTTATAAGCAAATTAAAAGGTAATGCCGGAGAAATTCTACCTGCAAATTTTCAACTTTACCGGGCAAATTATCTTCATGTTACAAAGCCCAGCCGTAGATCAAATAATCCTGCAGGATGGTATCCGGATGCATTAATTCCATTTTTTGATTTTCCTCAAGGAGAAAATACAGATAATATAAAATACCTGGCCAGGCCATTCGATATTGAACCGGCAATGAACGCTGAAGTCTGGTGCGATATTTATATTCCTAAAAGAACAAGGGCTGGAGAGTATAAAGGCACAATAAAAATTGTCAAAGGAAAGAAGACTATAAAGCAGATTCCTGTTAACCTGGAAGTGTGGGATTTTGAACTTCCGGATACTTTCACCATGAAGTCGCATTTCGGCAGTTTGAACAGAAATTCTCTTAGTATGATGAATATCGAACAGGGAAGCCCGGCACATGATGAGATGATTAATTTATATCATCAGGAGTTATTAAAACACAGGGCTGTTCCGAGTACACCGGCTTATGTATGGCCGGAATGGAATGAAAAGGAAGGGTTAATTGAAAGGGGAGAGGCTGAAAAATTAAGAAAATTAATTAAATATGATCATTTTAATGCAATAGATATCCCATTTAGATTTAAGGAGGATCCTGAAAAATGTAAAGCTTACCTGTCAGATATAGCTGACTGGTTAAGAAATTTAGGATATCTTGATATGGCATATATTTATCTGAAAGATGAACCAAATAATGCTGCGGAATATGAGATTGTACGTCAGGAAGGAAAACTTATAAAAGCTGCTGATCCTGATATAAAAAGAATGTGCACGGAGCAAACAATAATAAGTAATCCCGCATGGGGTGATCTTTATGGTGCTGTTGACATTTGGTGCCCGTTATGGGGACTATGGAATGAAAAAACAGCAGCGGAAAGGCTTGAATTGGGGGAAGAATTATGGAGTTATACAGCATTATGTCAAAGCTCGGAAGGAACGCCATGGTGGCAGATTGATATGGATCCGCTAAATTTCAGGGTCCCACTTTGGTTAAGCTGGCATTATAATATTAGCGGATTTCTTTATTGGTCAAGTACTTATTGGAGTCAGTATAATTCCCTGGAAGGTGTCTGGGAAGCCCCTTATTTCAGAAAAGATTTTTGGGGTGAAGGGATGTTGGTTTACCCCGGGCAACCGGCCGGTATAAAAGGATTTGTACCGTCAATCCGCCTTAAATTGTACAGGGAATCAGCAGAAGATTATGAATATATAGCAATGGCATCAAAATTAGCAGGTAAGAATGAGGCAGATGCTATTGTTCGTGATCTGGTTACTAACTTTCAGACATGGAGTCGTGATAATAATGATTATATAAACGCACGACGTAAACTTGCTGAATTAATTATCAAAAATAAATAATTTATAACATCATAATTTTTTAAGCCTAATTTCCTGACTTTAATTAAATTAAGTTTTACTCGATTAGGTATAATATAAATAAAATTTTATCGCATGAAGTATTCAAGAAGAAACTTTATTCAAACATCAGCTTTTGCTATGGGTTCACTTAGTTTAGCCGGTTTTCCCGTTGCATGCAGTCAAAAACAGAAAACCGGAAATATTTTTAAATATGCATTTTGCAATGAGGGGCTTCAGGAATTTAGCTGGCCTGAACAATGTGAAATTATTGGAAATGCAGGTTATAATGCTGTTGAAATAGCACCTTTTACTCTTGTTAAGGAAGGAGTACAGGAAATTACAATGGATAAACGAAAGCAGATGTTGCAGGATATGAAAAATGCCGGTATTGTATGCGCAGGCTTGCACTGGTTGTTTGTAGCTCCTCCGGAGGGACTCCATTTTACAACTCCCGATGAACAGTTACGTTTGAGATCCATTGATTATTTAAAAAGATTGATAGATTTCTGCGCAGATATGGAAGGTGAAATTATGGTATTCGGATCACCTAATCAGAGAGGAAGTATAGATGGATTAACAGCTCAGGAAGCAACCGAAAATTATAAGGACGGATTAGCTAAGGTGGCAGATCACGCACAAAGCCGTAAAGTAAAAATATTGATCGAACCTCTGCCAAAAAAAGATACGGATGTAATTAACACACTTGCGGAAGCAATGAGAATTGTCAACGAATTAAATCATCCGGCAATTTCAACTATGTTTGATTTTCATAATTCTATTGATGAAACAGAACCCTTTGATGTTCTGGTAAAGAAATATTATGATAACATTGATCATGTTCATGTTCAGAATATGGATGGTACTGTGATAACTAAGGATTCTATACCCGATGAATTTATTGCTGTCTTTAAACTTTTAAAAGAAATGGGATATAAAAAATGGGTTTCACTCGAGGTATTTGATTTTACTCCCGGAGGTAAATATATTGCTGAGGAAAGCCTAAAAACTTTTTTGGAAATTGAACGAAAGATAAGTTAATATAGATACTCTCTATAATCGTGTTATTAATTTCAATAATATGAAAAAAACGAAAATATTTTCAGTCTTGTTTGTCTGTCTTATGATTTTAAGCATTACACTTTTTGCTGAAGCAGATAGAGAAAATCAGGCAGGATGGAAAGCCGGTGTTAGCAGTGTGAATATTACACCCGAAGAATCAATGTGGATGGCAGGATATGCTGCCAGAAACCGGCCGTCAGAAGGAGTATTGCACCCTATTTGGGCTAAAGCTTTAGCACTTGAAGACTCAAAAGGACAAATAGTTGTGCTTATTACAACTGATCTCATTGGTTTTAGGGGCCACTACATGTCTGATCGCATAAGACAGCGTTTATATGAAAAATATGATTTATCCACTCCGCAGGTGGTTTTGAGTAGTTCCCACACTCATACAGGACCTGAATTAATGAAAGCTCCTGACGATTATATGGGCCTGGATGCTCCGGAAGGCCAATATTCATATTTAAATCTTGAAAAAGTACGGAGATATTCTTTTGAACTCGAAAATAAACTGGTTGATCTTGTTGGTAATGCTTTAAGTTCAATGGTTCCCGTAAAAGTTTTTTCCGGTAACGGGACAGCCCGTTTTGCTGTTAACCGGCGTAATAACACCGAATCAAAACTTAATTCTGCTTCCCAACTTAATGGACCTGTGGATCATTCTGTTCCGATTATTAAAATTACCAAACATTCCGGCGAATTACTTGCTTTAGTTTTTGGATATGCATGTCATAATACTACCTTGGGCTTTTATCAATTTTCAGGTGATTATGCTGGTTTTGCCCAAATTGAGCTTGAAAAAAATAATCCGGGAGCAACTGCCATGTTTTTTGCGGGATGCGGTGCAGACCAAAATCCATTACCCCGGCGAACCGTATCTTTAGCAGTTCAATATGGTAAAACTCTTGCATCTGCAGTAGAAGCAATAGTGGACGAACCCATGAAAGAATTGTCGCCTTCTTTATCCATGGCTTTTTCCAAAGTAGAATTAAAATTTGAAAATCCTCCTCCAACAAAAGATGAATTATTGAAAATTTTGGAAATATCATCCGGTTATCCCGAATATCTAAAGGATGCAGCCAGAGTTTTGCTGGCTAAACTTGAAAAAGGGTTGAAACTGATGGAATCTTACCATTACCCCGTCCAATACTGGAAATTAGGTGAACAGAAATTGATTATTCTAGCGAGTGAAGTAGTAGTTGATTATGCTCTCAGGCTTAAAGAAATACATGGGGATGATATTTTTATAATGGCTTATGCAAATGAAGGTGTCGGCTATATTCCGTCTACAAATGTCTTAAAAGAAGGAGGATATGAAGGTACACGTTCACCTGTATTTACAACTCCGTGGGCTTCGGACATTGAAGAAGTTATTATTGCTGAAGTTTTAAAATTAATTAAACTCTCAGAATAAGAAGTAAATATCAAGCAATAATGATGATCATGCTTTAGAGAGTTTTAAAGTGTATTTTGCTTTTTCTTTCTTAATAGATTATTGTCATCAAAAATGATAAAGAATTTTTCAACCGGATAACCCTGGAATAAAAATTTATGTCATAGCTTTGCATGTTTCAGGTATATTTCAATTCCTGCTAAATCTAAAGTTCAAAAAATCCGGGTATTGGTCCCGGCGATTGTATTTGGCTAATGCAAGGGAGGTTGTAATGAATGAAATTTGGTTATTGGATAATCTGTACATATTTTTGTTTCAATTTTAATACTGTATTTCCTGTTTTTCATAACTTTCTTAAATTTTATTATGACCTTAAAAAAATTTTTACCAGTATACCTTATTTTTCTTTCCATGGGTATGGTTGATGCTGCCGGACCAATGGTTAGCCTTGCAAGAGAAACATTTGTTCTTTCAACAACTATTGCCACACTTTTACCTTTTTTGGGATATTTAATGTTTGGATTATTGTCCATACCTATGGGTGTTATTCAGGATAAAAAAGGGAAAGTATTTATTCTGAACCTGGGAATGGCAATCATGTTTGCCGGTCTTATAATTCCCATACTGTTTGGTATGTACGGGAAAATACTTGTAGACCCTGATTCAAAGGGACAATTTTACAGGATATTAATGGCAGTGTTATGTATCGGTGCAGGGGGGGCAATAATGCAGGTGGGAGGAAATCCTTTTATCCGCGATATATCTGAAGAAGGCCATTATTCCAAAAATCTTTCCAGGGCACAGTCATTTATTACGATAGGTTCATCTATGGGATTTCTGGTCCCTACTCTAATGTTTAATGTTTTCGATTTGGATTGGAGTTCATTGTTCCCTATTTATGCAACTATATTATTTACTGCAATACTTTGGTTCAATCTCGCAAAAGTAAGTGAAGTCAGACAGGAAAAAACAGAACATGCCACTTTAAAATCCTGTTTCAACCTTTTAAAAAATAAATATGTACTGGCTATGGTTATGGGGATATTTACCTATTGTGGAGTTGAAATTGCCGTAGCTTCTCATGTGCCCATCCTTTTAACTGATAAATTCACAATCTCACTGGAGAAAATTGGCCTCCTTGTAAGCTGGTCATTGTTTTACCTTCCAATTTTTCTCGGAAGGTTTTTCGGTTCATATATCATGAAATATATTAAACCGGCCAGGTTATTGATATTTACGGGACTTACTGCAATATGCGGCGTTTTGATCGTGCTGTTCAGTACTTCTTTTGGTCTTGCATGTGCGGGAATTCTAATTATCGGATTTGGCTTTGCTAACTTCTTTCCACTTATTTTCTCCATGACAATTGACAGGATGCCTCAGCATCAAAATGAATTAGCCGGTTTAATGGTTACAATGATTGTTGGAGGTACATTCATTCCCATGATAATGGGTGCGGTTTCTGATATTACTAATATTACAATATCCTTTATTGTACCACTTGCATGCTTATTATACTTAACTTACCTTGGAATTATGAATTATAAATTAAATTCTTGACAATATCATGACAAACAATGTAATTAAAACAGCTTTTGTAGGTTTCGGTGAAATTAATTCCCCGCAACAATTAATTAAAGACATGTGCCTAAAGGCATTGGAAGAGGTTAAATCTCTGGGGGTTAGTGTAGTAACAACCGAGTATGTCACAGATGATGTAGAAGGTAAAGATGTTCAAAGGGCCATCAAAGATCTGAAAAATGGAGGAGATTTCGATTCCTTAATTATTTGTCTTGCCGGATGGATACCTTCACATGCCGTAATTGCCATTACTGAGGAATTCAGGTGTAAACCAATGATTTTATGGGGACTCGCCGGGGAAAGGGAAGGCGGCCGGGTTATTACTCCTGCTCCTCAGGCAGGTACCACTGCTTTGAGAAAGGTTTTTGAAGATCTTGGATACAAGTTTAAATATATTTATAACATTATTGGTAAGCAATCTCCACTTGATAAAATTAAGAGCTTTCTGATTGCAGCCAGTGCTGCTAAAAATCTTCGTAATACAAGGGTTGGAATGATGGGTTTTCGTGATATGAGATTATACAATACCCTTTATGAAGGAATTTCATTAAAATCAAAATTCGGAACAGAAATTGAGTTTTTTGAGATGCTTGAAATGTTACAGCTAAGTGAGTCTGTTGATGAAAAAGATGTACAGTCTGTTCTGACAAAAATCAAATCAGAATGGGATTTTGAAAAAGAAGTTGATGAGGATTTCCTGAAAAAAGGCATTTCATATTATTTGGCAATTAAGAATATTTCGGAAAAAAATAAATATGACGCCATTTCATTAAAAGATGTCGATGGCATGAAAAAGATAGTTAGCTTTCCGCCGGCTATGATATTCATGTTACTTTCCGATGAAATGAATCTCTGTACTATTCCGGAGAATGATACGATGGGAGCAGTTACCCAGCTAATAGTTAAACAACTAACTGGTCAGTGTGCAGCATATCTCGAATTTTACGAATTCTTTGAAAAGAGCCTTCTCATGGGGGTACCCGATTATGTGCCTTCCGAAGTTGTTGAAGGCAGAACAAAAGTAAAACCTGCTGCATTTGGTAATATCAGTGGCGGTCTGTTAAACATATCTAAAATGAAAACAGGTAAACTGACAATAGCACGCTTATCCAATAAAGGTGAGCAATATACAATGCATATAGCTAAAGGTGAGGGTAAATTAATAGCCTGGGAAGAAGCAGGCTGGGATTATCCTGCCCCACAATTACCAAGTCTGGAATTTTTTATTGATTCACCGGTTGAGGAATTTACACAACAAGTTTCCGGACAACATTATATTATAGCTTATGGTGATCATGAAGAATCTCTGAAGGACTTTTGTTATATAAAGAATATCAGGGTTATATGAATCTAAAAAAATGAAAAAATATGATGCTGTAATTGCAGGTTATACTTGTATTGATTTTATTCCCGAATTTAGGAGAGATGTAAGTTCCACAAATATTTCAGAACTCCTTAAACCGGGAAAACTGATTGAAATCGGGAGTATGAATTATGTTTTGGGTGGTGCAGTGCCAAATACCGGGCTTGCTATGAAAAAATTCAATAAACATGTCTTTTTGAATGGATTAATAGGAAATGATTTTATTGGTAAAATAGCAGCCGGACATTTGGGAAAATATGGTATTTCTGATGGGATAACAATGATAGAAAATGAAGGTACCGCTTTCAGCATTGTATTGGCCCCTCCCGGCGTAGACAGGATTTTCCTTGAATCACCCGGCTGTAACAGGATTTTTAATTCAGAACATATTAATTACAACGCTGTTTCTCAATCCTGCATATTTCATTTTGGTTATCCTCCTTTATTAAGACAGTTTTATTTGAATGGTGGCCGGCAACTTTCAGAAATGTTCTCAAAAATTCGGAAAATGGGAGTAATTACCTCCCTTGATTTCAGCTTACCTGATCCGGAAAGTGAATCCGGAAAGATCAACTGGCTTGAAATTATGGAAAATACTCTTCCTTTTGTTGATATTTTCGTTCCAAGTTTCGAAGAAGCTATTCAAATTATGATGCCGGATAAATATGATGAGATAATTAACTTATTGGATAATACTGATTTTTTTGAAAAAGTGGGCAAAAATCTGATAAGGGAGCTTGGAAAGAAAATTATAAACATGGGTGTTAAAATATTATTAATAAAGGCAGGAAAACATGGTTCTTACCTTATAACAGGCAACATTTCCCAGTTAAATCAATATCTGAAAAATAAACTGGAAGAAGAAAAATGGAACTATCTGGAATGTTGGTGTAATGTATATCCCGTAGATCCTGCCAGATTTATTAATGCTTCCGGGGCAGGCGACACTTCTGTGGCTGCATTTCTTTCTGCAATACTGGATGGTGAAAATCCTGAAATTGCCATTAAATATGCAAACATGGCAGGACGAAATAATTTATATTGTCAGGATATATTTTCTGATTTAAGTGATTGGGAAACAATGAAAAACGAAATAAATACTCTGGCGAATGAAATATTTTATTTTAAAAATTATAATTAATGTATGAAACTTCATGAAAATTTTAAATTCAGCTAATTTTTTGAAATTATTTCTAAAAAATTTTAATTTATCAAACATATTTAACAAATAATATTATGAAATCATCAAAAGACTGGTGGAAGGAAAGTGCAAAGGGTATTCCTCAACTTATTACTGAAACACCCGGCCCCAAATCAAAGTTAATGCATGCTAATACAGCAAAATACATGAAAGGCCTTAGTTCCCAGGTTAAATTATTCCCTGTTTGTTTTGAAGAAGGATCAGGAATAACTCTTACTGATGTGGATGGAAATAAGTACCTGGATTTTTCATCAGGTATTTATGTTACTTCACTTGGGCATAGTCATCCTAAAATTTCGGAAGCCATTTCCACCTGGGCAAAAAAATTGATGAATGCACATGATTTTACAACTCCGGTAAAAGAAAAATTAATGGAGAAAATGGCGGAAATTCTGCCAGGTAATTTGAATGCAATACAGTTATATTCTGACGGGACAACAGCAGTTGAAGCCGGAATCCGTGCCGCAAGGGCTATAACAGGAAAACATGAGTTTATTTCTGCATATCGCGATTTTCACGGTAAAACTATGGCAGCAGTAAGTTGTGCCCAAATGTACCGTGGCGAAACCTACAGTTATGGTCCTACCCGTGCATCAGGATTCTATATGGTCCCCCGCCCTGATCCTTATCGTCCTCTTTGGACAAAAGCTGATGGCACAATTAATACAGATGCTTATATTGAATTTTATGAAACTTTTATAAAAGAAGGTACTGTTGGCAACGTTGCCGCATTCGTTCTCGAGCCTGCACAAGGATGGGGTGGGAGCATATTTCCTCCTGATGAATTTTTTCCTAAACTCCGGAAATTATGTGATAAACATAAGATACTTTTAATTGATGATGAAGTTCTCGCAGGGATGGGGCGTACCGGTGAATGGATTACACTTAATCATTGGGGAGTGGTACCTGAAATTGTAACTTTCGGAAAATCATTCGGAAACGGTTTCCCTGTAACAGCTATGGTTGTTAAGGAAGAATATGGAAGTGCCCTTGAAAAAATTTCCGCCTCCTCAAGTTATGGCGGGAATCCTATGGCATGCGCAGCAGCATTGGCTTCAATAGAAGTTATTGAAGAAGAAGATATTTTACAGAATGTCCGCACAGTAGGTGAATTTTTTATGAAAAGAATGATGAAGATGAAAGAACAGCACCCGATTATTGGTGATGTTAAAGGGAAGGGATTCCTTTTGGGTATAGAATTAGTAAAAGATAAAAAAACAAAAGAGCCTTTCGATGAAGCCGGAGTCCTGGTTTACCAAAAAGCATTCAGAAAAGGCCTGGCATGGATCCCCGCAGGCCATATTCTTCGAATGTCTCCTCCTCTCATTATGGACGAAAAATATGCATCTATGGGAATGGATATTATTGAAAGTGCGATTTCAGAAGTCGAAAAAGAATTTGGCTACAGATAAGCTGTCATGGAAAGAAAAAAAGTTCGTTTCGGAATTATCGGGCTCGGTCTGATGGGAAAAGAGTTTTGCAGTGCAGTTGCACGATGGTGTCATTTGTCAGATGACGGGTATATCCCGGTAATTTCCGGTATTTGTGATCGAAGTGAAAAGCCGTGGAAATGGTATGCGGATAATTTCCCCGATATTATTATCAAAAGCCCGGATTATAGGGATTTACTCAGCTGTAAAGAACTGGATGCTATTTATTGTGCAGTTCCCCATAATTTACATGAACAATTTTATATAGATATAATAAATTCGGGAAAACATCTGCTTGGAGAGAAACCTTTCGGGATTGACAAAAAGGCAAATGAGAAAATTTTAAATGCTATACAGAAAAATCCCGGTACCCTGGTTAGATGCAGCTCCGAGTTTCCCTATTTCCCGGCATGTCAGGAATTAATTAAATGGTTGAAAGCAGGGAAGTATGGAAGGTTAATGGAGGTAAGGGCCGGCTTTCATCATTCAAGTGATATGGACCTGACAAAACCTGTCAACTGGAAAAGAATGATTGATATTAATGGTGAATATGGATGTATGGGTGACCTTGGAATGCATGTATTACACATACCTTTTCGAATGGGATGGAAACCTTTGAATGTATATGCTGATTTACAGAATATTGCTGAGACTCGTCCCGATGGTAAAGGAGGAATCGTCCCGTGTGAAACATGGGATAATGCTGTTCTTACATGTAAATGCATTGATCCTCAGTCAAAGAAGGAATTTACAATGTTTGTGGAAACAAAAAGAATGGCTCCTGGTGCAACAAATACCTGGTTTATTGAGGTATATGGGACAGAAGGTTCTGCCAGGTTCTCCACTCAAAATCCTAAAGCATTTGAACATCTTATAACAAATGGAAAAGAACAGGGGTGGACAAGAACGGATGTGGGCTCGCAATCGGCTATACCATCCATTACCGGAAGTATTTTTGAATTTGGTTTTTCCGATGCCTTTCAGCAAATGATAGGAGCCTATATTAGTGAGCTGTCAGACAAAAATTCACTACATCCTTTTAAAACTGTCACACCTGAAGAAACAAGGTGGAGTCATGAAGTTTTTACGGCTGCACTTAAATCATATAGATCCGGACAAAGGATAAACCTGGATATCTAAATTATTTTAAAGAAAAGTGACCAGGATAAAATCTGGTTGTAATAAAAAAACTTTCCTGAACCTGGCTATTATCCGGTTAAATACACTATTTAGTTACTTTATGGGCCCCGTCACCAATATCGGCTACATAAAAATCTGCTTTTAACCCGGTACGGTTAAAATAGTTATTGCCAACCTTTTTGATAAAATCTTCAATAACATTCTCACTTACCAGACTGACCGTGCATCCTCCAAAGCCTGCACCTGTCATCCTTGATCCCAAAACACCATTAATTTTTCTGGCTTCATCAACTAGAGTATCCAGTTCAGGGCCGGTTACTTCATAATCATCCCGGAGAGAATCATGAGATGCATTCATTAACTGACCGAAAGTAATTAAATCGTTAGATTTTAATGCTTTTACGGCTTTCAGGGCCCTTTGATTTTCTGAAATAACGTGTTTTGCCCGTTTTATAATTACCTCATCTCCAATAATATCCAGTCTTTGCAGAAAGGTTGGATAATCGAGCTGACTTAAATTGTCAATAGTTTCTATTTCACTAAGTTTTTCTACCGCAGCATCACATTCACCCCTTCGTTCATTATATTTTGAATCAGTTAAACCTCTTCTCTTATTTGTATTGGAAATTATAAGCTTATGACCATTCATCATCAGCGGAACTAATTCATATTCAAGAGTGGCACAGTTTAAAAATATTGCCTTATTCCTGGCTCCAAATGCTGATGCAAACTGATCCATAATTCCACAATTAACTCCTACAAATTGATTTTCAGCTTTTTGAGAGAGTTTGACCAATGTCAGTAAATCAAATTCCAGACTGAAAATATTATTTATTGCAAAAGCTGTAACCATTTCAATGGAGGCAGATGAAGAAAGACCTGCACCATTTGGAATATCCCCGGAAAATAAAAAATCACATCCTTCAATTTTTTTTCCGGCTTTGTAAAACTGGTCTATTACTCCAACCGGATAATTATACCATGAATCATCAGATTTTTTAAAAGGCTTGTCGAGACTTACTTCTCCTTTCAGACTAAAATTAGTGCTTGCAAAACGTAATGCACCTGAGTTATTTTTTCTAATCACTAAAAATGTTCCAAAAGTTAGTGCACAGGGAAAAACATATCCTCCATTATAATCAGTATGCTCACCGATAAGATTTACACGACCGGGGGCAAAAAAAATATCAGGTTTCAGATCATTACTTCCATACAAAGAAGTAAACTCTTTTAACAAAAAATCTTTGTTCATAATTAATTTGATTTTGATAAGATGTGAATCTCAAAATTAATAATTAATTTAGAAGATTAGTGTTTGGATTTTGCTTTTTATCTCTGTTATATAGTTTTATTAAAAATGAAATAAAAAGAGTTTATTATTTCTAATTAATTTTTAAAATTATAACCAAAAATATTTATTCCAGGGCTGATTCTTAATGAAAATGCTATGAAAATATTATTTCTTCTCATCCCGCTATCCTTCTTATTTTCTTGTAATTCAAAATCAAAATATCCTGAATTAATTTTATGGTACAAGGAAGCGGCAAAAGAATGGACTGAAGCTTTACCCGTAGGAAATGGCCGCCTGGGTGCAATGGTTTTTGGTGATTCAAATACAGAGCGTATTCAGGTGAATGAAGAAAGCCTTTGGAGCGGATCGCAGATAAATAATAATAATCCTGCGGCGAAAGATAATCTTGATAAAATCCGCGAACTTGTTCTTGACAGGAAAATTAATGATGCTGTTGAACTTGCAAAAGAAAGTCTGCTTGGAACTCCGCCCAGGATCAGATCATATCAGACTCTTGGGGATATTTTTCTTGATTTTGGGGAAAGAGAAATCTATGATTACAGGCGAGAATTAAATCTTGAAACAGGAATTTCAAAAACCAGCTATATTTCATCAGGAATTAATTATATAATAAAAGTATTCGCATCAGCTCCTGAAAATATCATTGTTATCCATCTGAAAGGATCAAAAAAAGCTGCCCTCAGTCTTTCTGTAAAACTTAAACGGGAAAAAGATGCTGTGACATTTGCCAAAAATAATAAACTGATAATGAAGGGGCAAATTATTGATGAGAATGACAGTTTGCGCGGCCCCGGAGGTGCTCACATGCGTTTTAGCGCACAATTGCTGGCTATAAATAAAGGAGGGGAAATATATGATGAGGATGGAAACCTGTGTATAAAAAATGCCGATGAACTAACTCTTCTTTTTACTGCGGCGACAGATTACAGTCTTGAAAAGCTGAATTTTGACCGGACAATTGATCCGGATATAATTTGTTCTGATATTCTTGATGCAGCAAAAATGAAAGCGTATAAAAAACTTGAGAAATCACATCTGGCTGAATATCAGGCTCTGTTTAACAGAGTAAAGTTAGATCTCAACTGTACAGACTTTAATGATCTTCCAACAGATATCCGTCTTAAGCAGTTCAGGGAAGGTTATGAAGACCGACATTTGATTTCTCTATATTTTCAGTATGGAAGATATCTGCTTATTAGTAGTTCCAGATTTCCCGGTGTATTGCCGGCAAATTTGCAGGGTATCTGGAATAAAGATTTTAATGCTCCATGGAACTCTGATTTCCATACAAATATCAATTTGCAAATGAATTATTGGCCCGCTGAAATATGTAATTTAAGTGAAACAGTTAATCCTCTTATCAATTTTCTTTCTCAGCTTCAAAAACCCGGAAGTATTACAGCACAGCAAATGTATAATGCAAGGGGATGGACTGTGCATCACCTTACTGATGTTTTTGGCCGTACAGGTGTTATGGATGGAATTTGGGGATTATTTCCAATGGGAGGGCCATGGATGTCACTTCCTCTTTTTGAACATTATAAATTTTCATGTGATAAAAATTATTTAAAAGAAATAGCTTATCCCCTGATAAAAAATTCGTCACAGTTTGTTCTGGACTTTCTGGTAAAAGACAGAGATAACAGATGGGCAGTAATTCCTTCCAACTCTCCGGAGAACAGATATATTCTTCCGGAAACGGGAGAAAAACATTATATGACTTATTCTGCCACCATGGATATCCAGATTATCCAGGAGTTATTTAAAAATTGTATTTATGCAGCATCATTACTGAATATTGATGAAACATTTAGCGATACTTTGTCAAAAGTTTCAGAGAATTTAATACCGCTAAAAATATCTGAAAGAACTGGTGGTATTCAGGAATGGGTGGAAGATTTTGAAGAAGCAGATCCGGGCCACAGGCACATGTCACACCTTTTTGGACTTTATCCGGGAACTATGATTACAAGTTGTACTCCTGATTTATTTAACGCTGCCCGGGCCAGTATAATGAGAAGGCTTGAAAAAGGGGGAGGACATACAGGATGGAGCCGTGCCTGGATAATAAATTTTTTTGCACGCCTGGCCGATGGAAATAATGCAGCTTTTCATCTCTCAGAACTACTTTGTAAATCTACTCTTCCAAATCTTTTTGATGATCATCCGCCTTTCCAGATCGATGGTAATTTTGGCGGAACCGCTGGTATTGCTGAAATGCTTATGCAATCACATGAGGATTTTATTTCAATATTGCCTGCCCTTCCTGATCAATGGCCCGATGGATCGGTGAAAGGGCTTCGTGCCCGTAATGGATTTGAATTGGATCTGATCTGGGAAAAAGGAAAACTGATCAAATTAATTATATATTCTTTGAATGGTAATCCATTGAAAATAAAATACAATAATATATTTTTGGAATTTGAAACAAAAATTGGTGGAAAATATATTTTTAATGGAAATTTGAAAAAGAAAAGAATATTCCTTTTTTGAGATGAAGCTTAAGCTTAAATAAAAAATATCTTACTTTATACTATCTTTTATAACACTATAAATAAAATTCTAATGCAACATTTATTTAACAAAACAAAGAAAATTCTCCTGATTTTAATGCTTATCCTTTATACGGGTATTTTTTTACAAAGTACTTTAACAGCTCAGCCTGGCTCAGTTTTTCCGTCATGGAAAGAAGGGTTTCTTGACATTCATCATATTAATACTGGTAAGGGTGAGGCAGCTTTTTTTATTTTGCCTGATGGAACAACTATGTTGGTGGATGTTGGAGACACTCAACGCCCCAAACCAAGAGTAACAGACCCACGGCCAAATGCAGACCGTACTCCCGGGGAATGGGTTTCCAGGTATATTTTACATATGCTTGAAGGTAAAAAGGATAAAACTATTGATTATGTTATTATTACTCATTTTCATAGTGATCATATGGGTGAGGTTCATGAGAAAGCCGGAATATCAAAACAGGGGGGATACCAGCTTACAGGAATAACTGAAGTGGGTGATAATATTCGTTTCAAAAAGCTTGTTGACCGGGGCTGGCCTGATTATGATTATCCTGCTACAATAACTGGTCAAAATATGAAAAATTACAGACAGTTTTTAAATTGGCATATTCAAAAATCAGGTATGATTGTAGAGCAATTTAAGGCAGGAGAGAATAAACAGTTTGTATTATTAAAAGATCCCGGAAAGTATCAAAATTTTGAGATTCGAAATATAGCGGTCAATGGTCATATTTGGACGGGAACCGGATCAAATTCCAGAAATCATTTTCCGCCAATGGAAAGTCTGAAGACATCAGAATATCCATCTGAAAATATGCTTAGTATTGCATTTCGCTTGTCATACGGAAAATTTGATTATTTTAACGGGGCAGATATTTGTTCTGCTGAAACAGGTAGCTGGCGTGATGTGGAAACACCTGTTGCTTTGGTTACAGGGCCGGTTGATGTTTGTCTGGCAAATCATCATGCTTTTTTCGATGCTATGAGTGCATCATTCTTAAGTGCCATGCGTCCAAGAATACATATTATTCAGGCTTGGGCACCAAGCCATCCGTCTGCCAGTGTCTTAAGCCGCATGCTTTCGACATCAATTTATCCCGGGCCGCGTGATATTTTTGCAACAAATGCAATGGAAGAAACCAGGGTCGTTATTGGTGCAGGTATGGACAGGATGAAAAGTCAGCAGGGACATATTGTTATTCGTGTAACCCCCGGAGGTGATAGTTATTCAATATATATCCTGGATGACTCACAGGAAAATTATAAAATTAAGGAAATACATGGGCCTTATATATCAGAATAAATGATATATAAAGTTTTAGAATTACTAACTCAAAACTATAATAAATGCAAACAAATCGCCGTAATTTTTTTAAGCTTGCCGGTATTGCCGGAAGTGGAATACTAACAGCTAATTTAGCATCTTGTACAACAATAAAAGATGAAAAACCTCTTTCAGGTATTCTTAATGCAGTAAAGGAATCTCATGTACAACGTTTTAACATGTCGGGTTATGCTGCGCCAAAACTCGAAACGGTAAGGATAGGTATTATTGGACTTGGTTCACGCGGCCTTTCAGCTTTAAACAGGTTGAAAAGGATTGATGGTGTGGAAATAAGAGCTTTATGTGATAAAAAAGAAGATCAGGTTGAAAAAGCACAAAATGTATTAAAAGATTTTGGCCTTCCTTCTGCAACCACATATACAGGTAATGAAGAAATATGGTCAGAACTGGTTCTCAGAGATGATCTTGATCTGGTATATATTGCCACCCCTGCCAGTTTGCATGCCCGCATGTCTATAATGTCAATGGAAGAAAATAAACATGTGGCAACCGAAGTTCCCGCTGCAATTACAGTGGAAGATTGCTGGAAACTGGTTGAAACATCTGAAAAAACAAGAAAGCATTGTATGATGCTTGAAAATTGCTGTTATGATTTTTTTGAACTCCTTACATTAAATTTAAGCAGACAGGGTTTTTTTGGTGAAATTGTTCACGGTGAAGGGGCATATATTCATTATATGCACCAATCTCCCGGGTCTATTCCCATCCCTGAATCCACACAATGGAGAATGCTCGACTGGAAAGGCAGAATTGGCAATACATATCCTACACATGGTTTAGGCCCAATTTGTCAGATTATGGATATTAACAGAGGTGACAATATGGATTATCTTGTATCAATGTCATCGAATGATTTTATAAGATCAAAATGGAATGAAGAACGCGCTAAGGAAGAAGAGTTTTATAAACAATTTCTGGGAGTGCCTCAAAATGGTAATATGAATACTACCACTATTAAAACAAAAAAAGGCAGAACTATTATAGTTCAATATGATACAACATCTCCGAGAGTTTATTCCCGGATACATCTGGTTAGTGGAACAAAAGGATGCGCTCAAAAATATCCTCTGCCGGGAAAAATTTCTATTGGAGATGCCTGGCTAAATGAAGAAGAAATGAAATCCCTGGAAGAAAAATATCTTCCTGAAATTGTCAGGTATATAGGAGATGCAGCCAGAAAGGTTGGAGGTCATGGTGGTATGGACTTTATTATGGACTGGAGATTAATAGACTGCCTCCGTAATGGACTGCCATTAGATCAGGATGTATATGATGCTGCACTTTGGAGTGTGATAGGTCCACTGAGTGAATGGTCTGTTGCAAACAGATCTGATTCAATTGATGTGCCAGATTTTACATGTGGAGCATATAAAAGTAACCAGCCTGTTGATATTACACTTAAACATGGTAATACTACCGGTTTAAGGGCAATAAATAAATGATATATAATTAATCTTTCTTCTCTTTCAGGCGATAATAGCTTTAACATGAAACGGCCCTGCATTCCCGGAATTAATATAAAAGCCTGTGTAAAATTTTATCAGTGAAGATTAATGTGCTTACTGAAGCGAATAAAACTGTTGAGAAGAGAGGAGAAAATATCCGGTTTTTTTTTGTGTTAAAATATCTTTTCATATTGTATTCAAAATTTAATTAAAAATAATATATCATGAAATCTATCATTCTTTTATTCTTAACGTTGTCCATAACAATGATGTCATGTACAACAAGTTCCACTACAGCAGAAAATAATGATATCGTTATTGAAAATGATCAGGCCAGACTGGTTATTGCTAATAACGGAATTACGAAAAGTTTAATTTATAAACCTACCGGAGAAGAGTGCCTGGTGAAGGGAGAGGAAATTTCATTTTTTTCCGTTACACAGGAAAGGCCTTTTCACAATGAGATTAAACTTGCTTATCCTACCAAAAAGATGACTTTCAATACCAAATCAATAATAAATAATGGAAATGAACTGATTGTGAATTTTGAATTAATCTACTATAAAGCACGTATCAAGGTGGATATAACCCCTTTCTACATAAACTTTACAGTAAAGGAATTTTTCATGGATGAAGAAGATTATGGTATTGGAGTTAATACCGGTCTTCTGCCTCCTGTTTTAGAGATGAACTTTATTCAATTGCCTGTTAAAAACAGGAAATATTTTGGAGAGTGGTTGAATGTAAGCTGGGATGAAAAAGTTGCAATCAATGTATTGGCCACTGATATCCATACACGTATTGATGCTGAAAAAAGGGCAGGTTATAAAATTTTAAATGCTGGTTTAGAAAGAGATATTCAACTGGAAGATGTCAGCGCTGCCATAATTGTCTGTAAGCCTGATGAGTTGTTGGACAATATTGCCCGTGTGGAGGAAGACTTTGATTTACCCGGAGGAGCTGCAAGTCGTAAACATGATTTGTATAATTCTTCTTATTATGCAGTTAGTAATATAAATCATGAAAATATTGATGAACATATTAAATATGCAAAAATGGGCGGATTTCGTACCATGAAGATATCATATAGTAATATTGTGGAAAGTGGTCCGTCATGGAGCAAAAATGGGAATTATGACTGGAGAAAAGATCTGTATCCTAATGGAAGGCCGGATCTCGAAAAAATTCTGAGCAAGATTAAAAGTAATGGTATTACTACCGGATTGCATTTTTTACATTCACATATCGGAAGAGATAGCAGATATGTAACTCCAATTCCAGATCATAGATTGAATCTGCTGAAATTCTTTACAATTTCTGAACCGCTCGGTATTACCGACACTGAAATATTTGTTGAACAAAATCCGAAAAACACCACAATGGCTGACGGAATGAGAGTATTAAAAGCAGGGACCGAACTTATAACTTACGAGGGATACACAACTACATGGCCATACAAGTTTACAGGATGTAAAAGGGGCGTTGATAAAACGACTATTAATTCACTGCCTAAAGGAAATATTATCGGGCTCCTGGATGTCAGTGAATTTGGAAGTCAGAGAAGTGTTTATGTAGATCAAAGGACAAGTCTGCAGGATGAAGTTGCGGAAAAAATTGCCAACATATTTAATGCCGGATTTGAATTCTGTTATTTCGATGGTTCTGAAGGTGTCAATCCTCCTTTTTGGTTTAATGTACCTTATGCACAATGGAAAGTTTATAAAAGATTTGAACCTAAACCTGTCTTTGTGGAAGGTGCTGCTAAATCTCACTTTAGCTGGCATATACTTAGCGGGGGAAATGCATTTGATGTCTTCCGGCCTGACATCCTTAAGGAAGAAATTAAAAGATGGCCGGCACAACAAGCTGAGAGGATGAAACAAGATTTTTCAAGGGTAAATTTCGGATGGCTGGGATATTTTCTTCCAAACGAAAAATCAGTAGGTACACAACCTGACATTATTGAATTTGTAACCAGTCTTGCTGCTGCATGGGACTGTCCTGTATCACTGAATTCAAACCTGTATAGCTTTAAAAATCATCCCCGAACCGTTGATAACTTTGAAGTATTCAGGAGATGGGAAGAGGTAAGGGCAAAAAAATGGCTGTCTGAAGAGCAGAAAAAAATGCTTCAAAATGTAGAACAGGAATATACTTTACTTATAAATGAACAAAAGGAGTTTGAACTGGTACCTTATGAACAGATCACTAGTGTTGCCAGCGGAAGCAGAGAAGTACGTGCTTTTATCTTTAATAGAAATAGAGAATGGTATGTTGTTTATTGGCATATAAATGATAATAAAAAACTTGAATTGCCTTTAAAAGCTAATAATATTAAATTATACAAAGAATTAGGCCAGGAAGTAAACCAGGTTATCGAAAATGATAATTTTGTTACAGTGCCACTTGAAAATAAGCTTTATCTGAAAGCCTCAAATATCACAAAAGATAATTTAATTGATGCTTTTGAAAAGGCCACTATTAAAGAATAAACTGTTTTTATGAGCTTATAGAAACCAGAATAATAAATTTATCAATAAAAAAATGAGAAAACCTATTACAATAAAAAGTGATAAACAAAAAATCCGTTATGAATAAAATTATTAGTATAATGAAAAACACTGTACAGCTTTTATTGATATCACTCATAATATCATTTGCAGCCTGTACTTCAAATAGGAAAAATATTGTTTTTCAAAATAAATATTTTATTTACGAAATTGATCCTTCAGGGAAAAATCTTCATTTCATTGATAAACGAAATAAAGTTGACTATTTGAAAACTGATGACATTTCTATGTGCGCATCAGTAAAAAAAAATGACAAGGTTTATAATGTAAGCAGGGTTTCTCAGGAAGGTGGCAAACTCAGGCTTATCTTTGAAGAACCGGGAGTTACAGCATTGATTCAGATAGTCTCATTCAAGGATCATATTACCTTTACAGTAAAGGAAGTTACAGGGGATCCATGGTCTCTCACTTTTATCAATATTCCTTTGAGCCTTGAGGGTATGTCATATGAACCTTTTGGTGCGTCCATCCTGGCAATGAACCTTAACACTAAGGTAACTCAGTTGCCGGCATTGCAGACAATGATGGAAGCTGTCTGCTATACGCATTTGGGAATGGAAGGAGCTGAGATTTCAATGATAGGATTGCCTCAGGAAAAAATACTTCCGACAATACAGAAAATTGTTAAAAATGCTAAGAATATCCCATTTTCAGACCAGGGGGGCGCCTGGGCACAAATGGCCAAAGAAGGATTTGGGTCATATCTGATGAGTGGGGGAGGGCAGCTTACAGAAGAAACTGTGGATGAATGGATTGAGATGTGCAAAAGCCTTGGGTTTAATCAAATTGACAATCATGGCGGAGGCGCATTTTTTAAGTTTGGCAGCTTTGAACTGAATAAGGAAAAATATCCCGATGGCTGGGAATCTTTCAAAAGAATAAATGAAAGATTACATGAAGCGGGGATTTCTTCTATCCTACATACCTATTCTTTTTTTATTGATAAAAATTCAAATATTGTAACTCCTGTCCCTGATGAAGGACTTGGGTATTTTAACAGTTTTACATTGGCTTCCCCTATAGACGCAAATTCTGATGAAATAATTGTAAATGAATCTACTGCAGATATTCAAACAACGACAGGTTTCTGGGTCAGGAACTCAGTTACCCTTAGAATTGGCAAAGAACTAATATCTTTCAGCGGTGTATCTAAAACTTCGCCTTATAAATTTACAGGATGTAAAAGAGGGATCCATGGAACAACAGCTTCTGAGCATCCCGCAAACGAGAAGGCCTGTCATCTTATGGAGATGTTTGGCAGATTTGTCCCTGGTGAAGATACAGATTTGTTTAAAAATATAGCAAAGAGAACCGCACAAGTAGTAGATGATTGCAAATTTGACGGGATATACTTTGATGCAGCAGATGGAAGTGACCTTTGGGGAGGCGAGGAGTTTTACTGGCATTATGGGCCTAAGTTTGTATTTGAGGTTGCAAAAAATCTTAAAAAGCCTGTTGGCTTTGAAATGGCCGGTATGACCCACCTATGGTGGCATTACCGGTCAAGATGGCAGGCATGGGACTCTCCTGTCAGAGGATACAAAAGATTTGTTGATATCCACCTCGCTTCTATTAAATCCACTACTTATAAACATGGTGAATTCCTTGGACATACTCCTGTTATTGATAAACTGGCAAGAGTGGAACAGAGCCCCCTTCTGCTCCCTCTTTTTCTGGGATGGTGGAGAAATCATCCCTGGACCCCTAATCCCCAGATTGAAATGACACATACAGACGATATTGAATATCTTTGCTGTAAAATGATTGGGAATAATGCAGGGCTTT
>CAZLXM010000042.1:0-29957 GCA_964563105.1 uncultured Bacteroidaceae bacterium | reverse complement strand
AACTTTCCCTTCCCATCCCTGAAAATTACATACATTAATCCATGGATAATTATTCATCATCAGATTTTCTTCCCAGTCAAAACGACTAGTATCAATAGAAACTGAAAATATCTCCAGATCAAGGTTCCTGTCGTTTTCGTACCATTTTTTCAGTTCCGGCAAAAGTCTGGTACAATGAGGGCACCATGTTGCCCAAAATACTATTAAGATATAATCATTCTTCAGGTCAGAGAGCTTTCTTGTCTTTCCATCAATATCCATTAAAGCAATATCGTTTACTTTATTTCCAGGTGCCATTCTTTTAAATGCCTCCAATCTTTGATCCAAAATTTTTTTACTATCAGTTTCGCATCCCTTATCCACATAATTTTCAGCCAGATGTACAAGTACTTTTTCCATTTTGGACTGGTCAAATCCATCTATTAAAAAATTAAGGACAAAGTCAAAAACTTTTTCATTATATGAGGCCCGTTCCATTATAATATCCACAGCTTTTATATACAGATCCTCCTGCAGATCCGGATTTGATTCAGGGATCCTGTAAAGGTTTAAAAATTCCAATATTTTTTGTGTATAAGCCTGGGAAAAGATTAAACGTTCATCAGAGAAAGTAACGAGATCAAAGTAATGGGATTTTAAAAACTCTGTAATATTATAAAAACCTTCAGCGGGATCAACAGCAGGGAGAAGGCTGAATTTGATCAAAGCAGAAACTATTGATCCCGGGGTATTTGCAGCCCAATAGACAAGTGAATCAGTATGATCTTTCTGAAGCCTGAAAAATTCCTTTTTTAAATCGTTATAGAAACTCTCTTCCTTTTTATAAATCGAAAATAAGGGCAATAAATGGCCGGCCCTGGTACGATAAGTTTGACTTCTTTTTATAAATTCATAATAAATCTGATTATCAAATGAATTCAAAATTTTCATGCTATCAATAGGAAAATTAAAATCTGTTTTTAGATTGATGATATTTTCCTGATCAATTACCAGGTCAAAGAATTGCGGAGCTTCATTCAAAAAATCTGCTTTCAGTGATTTGCCGAGTATTATCCGATAAACGCCAGATATTGGATCTTTAATATTAAACCGCACAATATTATTACTTACAAAAACACTATCAATAATTTTATGTTTTTCACCACGGATCTGACTCAAAAAGACCTTCCCGGCAGGTAGCTGATTTACAGTTGCTTCAATTTTTACATTTTGGCCATGCTGAGGAGTACAACAGAGAAAAACAGCAAACAATAATAAAATCCTTTTCATAATAATTAATTTCTGAATCTTTATGAAACTCCAAGGTATCTGTATTAATTTTTTTTAAGCAGAACAACAGCGTTTGCAGCAACACCCGTCTCATTCCCGATAAAACCCAGTTTTTCTGTAGTACTGGCTTTTATTGATACATTTTCTATATTAATTTTCAGCAAATTGGCTAAGATCTTTCTCATTTCATAAATATACGGGCTTATTTTAGGTTTCTGTAACATTACAACTGAATCAATATTTATGATATCAAAACCTTTGTTTTTTATAATTTTATAAGTTTTCTGAAGAAGAACGGTACTGTCAATTCCCCTAAACTCCTCAGATGTATCAGGGAAATGTATTCCGATATCACCAAGTGCTGCAGCACCAAGCATAGCATCACAGATTGCATGAATAAGGGTATCAGCATCTGAATGGCCTTTAGCCCCTTTATAATGGGGAATAGTGATACCTCCCAGTCGAAATGGCAAACCTTCTTCCAGGCTATGAACGTCAAAACCTGTTCCAACACGTATATTCATACAAAGAAGAATTGAATTGTATTTCGGAAACAGTTATTTAAAATCAAATCCCAGTGTAAACCTAAGTGTATTTGCTAATGGGTTATTTTGATATACAGGGACAAGATAGGCAAAATCAAGAGAAAAAACATTGAGTTTCAGCCCAATCCCTAAAGTAAAGAACTTCCTGTTTCCTTTAGTGGCATGTTCATGAAAATAACCTCCTCTTATGGCAAATTGTTCCCGATACCAATATTCAGCACCGGTACTAATAGTAATTTCTCTCAGTTCCTCAAGTAAAACACTCCTTGATCCGTCTTTTCTTTCAACTCCCGGTGCATCATAAAAAGACCTGAACATCCCGACAGGTACTGAAACATTAGGGTCCTTTCCATAAGCTATATAGGTTACTCCGGCTGAATCCTCATAAACAGGCGGGGTAGGTACTAATAATTTATTCAGGTCAACTGAAAAAGCTATTGAATTATATTCATCAATATTTGTTTTAAAACAGCTTCCGAGTTTCATATTTATCGGAATAAACGACTCTTCCTGGGTTTGTGTATATGATATTTTAGTTCCGATATTGGATATATTCATTCCCAGGGAGACTTCTCCATTTTTTTCTCCAATTTCAACGGGAGTGAGGTAATATGCAGAAAGATCGGATGCAAAAGATATTCCTGCTTTTGTTTCAGAGTCTCCTACGAATTTTCCTCCGGTTAAATCTGAACGAATAAATCTAAAAGTAATTCCTCCGGAAAATTTTTCTGAAAACAGCCTTGAATAAGATGCATCTATGGCGAACTCATTAGGATTAAACTGTCCCTGGGCAATACCCTCTATATTGGTAAAAATAATGTCACCCAGAGAAAAGTATCTTAAGGATGCGCTCAACACCTGCTTTTCGTCCAGTCTTTTATATCCAGCAAGATAAGCAAGATTTATATCATTAATTAAACGCCTTAGCCAGGGAGTATATGATAAAGCAACCCCTCCTTCACCCTTCATAAAAGCATATTTAGCCGGATTCCAATGTTGTGAATTTATATCAGGAGCAGTAGCCACACCGGCATCTCCCATTGCCCCTCCCCTGGAGTCAGGTGCAATAGTTAAAAAAGGTACGGCAGAAAGAATTACATTCATTTGACCTGTAAGCTCACCAGTTGTAATTTGCCCATAAATTGTATTTTGAAAAATCAAAAAAATACAAAATGGGATCATTAAATACTTAACTACGTATCTTTGAAGCATTATCAATATAATTTAATTACAAATATAAAATAATTATTAAATTTAATCAGTATTTACATTCATCTGATGATCATAAGCCTGCCAGATTTTTCTGCAGTTTTCCCTTGCGAATTTTTAACTTTGATACGGTAAACATATAAACCTTGTCTGTTTTTATTGCCAAAAGAATCTTTCCCGTCCCATTCAACAGGTTCAGAACGAAATTCTGAATCAAATTCAGTCGTCTTTAATATTCTGACAAGTTCTCCAAGGCTGTTAAAAATTTCAATAGTAATCTCCAGGTCCTCTCCGGCCTGATTATGACCAAAACTAAACCATGTATTTTCATTAAACGGATTAGGAAAGTTAAATATTTTATTCAGAAAAAATTCTTTTGAATCAACTACAATAAATTCAACAGAACCTTCACCCGAATTATTATAAATATCCCAAACTTTTACATCAACTTTATGAGACCCTTCTTTAAGATTAAACAAAGGATACTCAATTCTCCCTCCTTTATAACTATCCATATCTGCCTGAAAGTATTCATTCAATACCATAACATCATGGCTTTGATCATCAAGAACAGCAATGATATCATGTCCAACTCCATTCCCTGTTGTATTAACTCCGCTTTCATCATATATTTTTATCAATAATAAAGGATTAGGAGAAGAAATATCTCCGGCTTTAAAGTTTTCATTATCCAGATATACTTCTACCTTTGGCCCTGTCAAATCATTCGGATATTGTTCTTTGGTACCTCCGGTTACGATACCTGAAAAAGAACCTGAAGCATCTATGGTCTCATCATGAGCATAAAAACTCAACTTCCCGGTTCCGAAACTATAATTAATATCTTTGGGAACTATAAAACTGAAACTAAAATAGCCTCCTTTCAAACTTGCTTTACCATTATATAAAATATTATTCTGTAAGGAAAAAGTCATTGCAGCTCCTCCATCATTAGCCAAAGTTTTCATGTGCACCGGTTTGTCATAAACCATTGGATAGATTATACCATCCATGTTTCTCATTATATTACCGGAATGATCCTCTACATGACCGGAAATAGTTATTGAGCTGAAAGCTTTCAGTGTATCCGGGGGCTCATCTTTAGCTCTATGATTTATTGAATCAGTAAGTATTTTCAAAACAGGATGAGCAAGCTTTAGAGAAGGATCACCAAGCAGGGTAAAATTTCTTTTATTTATCCCTGCACCGGTTTTATTTTTTATATATTTCAAAATATCTCCAAGACAATAATTATCGTTATTTTCTTTTTTTTCAAATATTAATTCATAAAATCGTTCATTTAAAGCGTGATTTGGGCCGGAATATACAAGCCGGGTAGTTGTTAACAATGCAATTACCCCTCCGGAAGGGTTAAGTATAGCACCTTCTCCTGCAGTAATTCGTTCAAAATCATCAAAACGGCTAAAATCACAGGTTGCTGTAAGGAACAAAGGATATTTACCTTTATTTTTCCATGAGTTTATATCGCTCATAGTCAGGATTTTTTCATGGGCAAGTCCATCAACACCGCCATGCCCTGTATAATTTATAATTAGAGCGCCCCTGGAAACCTGATCATTTATTGCTTTGTTTACTTCGGGATATCTTTGCCCTACAGGAGTTACATGCTGTTTATATGCATCAAGGTATATTTTGTTAATATTCATATCCGGATAATTTGCCTGCACATATCCAGCCAGTTGGTCAGCCTGCAACATATGTATATTATAATCCTCATCATCTCCTATAAAACAAATGACATTTCGCCATTTCCCCATATTCACAGGTTCTTCATATTCCTTTATTTTATTTATTATTGTCTTAGCCTGATCAACAGTAACAACTGGTATTCTTCCCACTCCAATATCAAGCAGGCCTGTAAGCATTGGTTCACCAGGATCCAATAAAGCAAAATAATCGTCCGATACAAATGAAGCTGTAGGTAAAATACTGTTTTCTGATTGACAGGTAGGGATCAGGTTACCGGGATTCGAATTCACTCCTTTATTATCATAGGAGCCATCTCCGAATAAAAGTAAATTTTTCAAAGAATTCTTATCTGACCCTCTCTCATACAACATTGACAGAAAATTTCTCAGGGCTGTAACATCCGGTGTTCCGGAAGAAAATTCATTATAAATCTTATCAGGTGTAGTTATAAATATGCTTATATTATTTTTCTCACTTCTATATTGTGCGAATTCCTGAGCCTGTTCTATAAATTTTTGATGTGTGATAATTACCATATCAGGAACATTAATGCCATGAAGGTTTTGATTTTCAATTCTTCCGAGTCCTGTATCACTTAAATCAGGTGAAGGATAATTACCGGCCTTTCTAAAAACTGCAAATTCCCTGAGTTTTGAAGTTTCAGATACAAAGGATATTGATCCTTGCTGATGTTTATAAGAAATATTTTTAATATTATTTGGTTCACTCACATCCCAAATAATAGTATTTCCATCAGCATTAGCAATATTAAAATGCGTTATGGCGTTGGAAGCAACGACTGCCTTATTTCTAAATATTAATTGATCTGTTTTTAAGGCAATCTCTGCTTTAGCATTAATTGTTATAAAATCGAGCCAGCCTTTTGATGCGGGTTCAGGTTTAAGGTATCGCAGTTTTAAATTTATATCTTCCGAAGAAGAATTAAAACTAGTTTGCTTTTGTTGATTAAAAGCGTAAGTTCCATTATAATCGGTAAAATTTATCGGTCGTATCCTAAATGTTTCCTGATCATTTCCGTTTACTTCCAATTTAAAAGTAGCAGTATCTATGGCACGGCTTAAAACATTAATAAGTGCTGTTACCGGTTCCTGAAAGATTAACCCGGGGACCTGAAAGGAAAAAGTTTGAGTAGTAAGTAAATCAAATTCCTCTCCATACCACTTTCTTCCGGATTTAATAAGATTTCGCAGATATAACTCATGATGGGCAAAAAAATCATAATAATTTACCTGTGACGTGATTTCAGCTTCCGGGGCAGGCACATTATCCGGCTCATCTATGCTGCCATTATTACATGTAAGAAAATAATAACTATAATCAGAGTATGGATTCTTCCGGCACCTGAACATCTGAAAATGATCATCATAATACCATTCATCAGTACCTGCTCCGTAAAAAAGGATATAATCTCCTTTATTAAAAATATTATCAGCTCCTTTATGCATATATATTTGAACCGGCAGCAGGTCATCTTTGCCCCCTTCCCGGATATCCTCAGGCAACACTTGTCCTCCATACCCGAAAATCCGGACAGTGGCCGGATCTGTCAATCCCAACAATTTTAACTGCTCAAAAGTTAGTTTATATATTCCTGTTGAAGAAATCCTTATTTTAAACCATTCGCCTGTAGCCAAAACAGACACCGGAACATTGTCAGACTTTTTGGGGATTATATTGTTTTTTTTAAGCGGAACCTGCTCAATCTCAAGAATAAATTCTTTTAATCTTTCTATTTTTCTTGTATCAGGATTTATTCTGAAAGGATAAAATTCGTAAATAATAAAAGGTTTTTTATTTTCAACAGAAATATTATAATTGATAATAATTTGATTAGATAAAAAAGAAAACATTTCAGAATATTTATCTCCACCGGGAATTGACTCATACTCTGCAGAAAATATATTAATATCAACATTTTTTTCAGGAGTATGCCATTCGATTATATCAGAAAAACAGGGTAATACCGGATTGTTATCTTTAAAGTATCCAAAACGAAAGGCTGAAAAATCAAATATGGATATTTCAGATTGAGAACTAAGGTCTTCTTTATACCAGTCAATTTTTCTTTTAAGGTACCAGGATTGAGATAAAAGAGGAAAATTAATAAAAAACAATAATATAAATAAATATTTCATGTTTTGATTAAATCTTTAATTAGAGGGTTCCTTTCATTATTATTAACTTTGTGAAACATTTTTTGTTCTCATACGTTTGAAATAACGACACCTAAAAAAGAATTATTGCAAAATCAAATGGATTAAAAATAAGGTTTTAATTTAAATGTTGCATCCTTATAACATACTATCTTTTTTACTATTGTTTATTCCCATATTTTTTATCAACGGGCAGGATGCTTATTTTTCGCATTTTTTTGCTAATCGTTTGTATCTAAATCCGGCATGGGCAGGTATTGAAGGGAACAGAAAGTTGTCATTAAATTACAGAAATCAGTGGCCTTCGGTTAATAATGCATTTTCCAGCTATGGGGTAGCTTATGACCAATATATAGAAGCAATGCATGCCGGGGTTGGCTTCATGGTTTCAGCAGATAATCAGGGAAACGGTTCAATCACAGAATTTGGGCTTTCAGCAATTTATTCATATCATTTATATGCAAGCCGGGAATTTACTATAAATGGAGGCTTGCAAGCATCATATGTACAACGGAAACTGGATACACACAATTTTATTTATGGTGATATGATCAGACCGGATGGAAGCATATTGCCTTCAGGCAGTGAGAATTATGGAATATATCGTTCGGGATATCCGGATTTTTCAGTTGGTTTTACAGGATTTTATAAAGGATTCTACTCCGGTTTTGCTCTTTATCATTTACTCAGGCCGGTTTATACAATGAGTAATGATCCTGAAACCCGTCTGAGCAGAAAATTCACTTTTTTAGCCGGCAGTTTAATACCTTTATATGAGCGCAGGTTTGGCAGAGAGTTTTTGCAACTTTCGCCAAATATCATTTATATTCAACAAAAGAAATTTAGTCAGTTGAATTATGGATTGGAAGCACATTTTATAAATTCATTTGTAGCAGGGTTATGGTTACGGCAAAATTTAGGGATAAAATACAGTTCCTTAATTTTTTCAGGTGGTTATCTGGCGCCAAAATTCAGGCTTAGATACAGTTATGATCAACATTTAAGTTCTCCGGCATTAAATATTCCATCGCTTGGAGCTCATGAAATTTCATTAATCCTGATGCTTGATATGAAAAAGAAAGTTACACACAGGGCAATAAAATGTCCTAAAATATAGTTATTTTTAGAAATTAATCTTGATTAGATCAATTTAAGATATTAGTTAAAATTGTTTAAAATTATGAAAAATAAGTTGAATCTCCTTCCGTTATTGCTTTTTGCAGGATTGATAATAACTTCCTGTGGAAAAGATAATCCGTCAAAAACCGGTAAAGAATCAACAACCACAGGGTGGAAATATAATGATTCTGCATACGGAGGATTTGAAGTACAACCGGCCATTGAACAACCAACAGGCCCGGGCCTGGTATTGATTGAAGGTGGCACATTCACTATGGGAAGGACCCAGGATGATGTTATGTATGAGTGGAATTCTGTTCCCAGAAGGGTAACTTTATCTTCTTTCTACATGGATGAAACCGAAGTTAGGAATGTTGATTACCGTGAATACATTTACTGGTTAGAAAGAGTTTTTGGGGATAATAATTTACAGGTAGTAATCAATGCTTTACCTGACACGCTGGTTTGGAGGGACCCGATGGCTTTTAACGAACCTTATGTAGAATATTATTTCCGTCATCCCTCATTTAACCAATATCCTGTTGTAGGTGTTAACTGGCTGCAGGCTAATGATTATTGCCTATGGCGTACCGACAGGGTAAATGAATTATTGCTTGTTAAGGAAGGTATTATTGAATTGAGTACTGATCAGAAAGGGGAAAATAATTTTAATACAGACGCTTATCTGGCCGGTATTTATCAACCTGTTGTAAGAAACCCGATTAAAAGCCTCGATCCAAATAAAGATTCACGTGGTGTGCTTATTGAAGATGGTATCCTGCTGCCAAAATACAGGCTCCCTACTGAAGCAGAATGGGAATATGCAGCATTGGGACTTATCGGAAATACAGTTGATGAACTTGTTTGGGAAAGGAAAATATACCCATGGAACGGTCATTATGTAAGAAATGACAAAACCAAACATATGGGAAAAATGATGGCCAACTTTGTTAGGGGAAGCGGTGATATGATGGGAGTTGCAGGAAGCCTTAACGACGGAGGGGCAATAACCATGCCTGTAAAATCATTCTGGCCAAACGATTATGGATTATACAATATGGCAGGAAATGTAAATGAATGGGTACAGGATGTTTACAGACCACTCTCATTCCAGGATGTTCATGCCTTCAATCCATTCAGGGGGAATATTTTTGACAAGCAATATCGTAATGCCGATGGTGTTCCTGAAATTGACAGTCTGGGAAGAGTAAGAAGAGAAGTTATCTCGGAAAAGGATGCTGAAGGAAGATTTAATTATAGAAAAGCAGATTACCGTAATTACAGGGATGGAGATATTATTTCTTCGGTCCATTATGCACAGCACTCTGATACTACAAGTGAGGCCTTCTTAAAAGGGTCTGATATGATGTATGTAAATAACGAATATGAAAGATCTTCTCTTATCAATGACAACGTACGTGTTTACAAAGGAGGTTCATGGAAAGACAGGGCATATTTCCTTAGCCCCGGAACACGGAGATTTCTCCTTGAAACTGAATCCAGAGATGACTTGGGGTTCAGGTGTGCTATGATAAGGGCAGGAACACCCGGAGGTATTTAAAAAATACAATTGCAAAAACATATTCAGGCTGTCTGAACCTATCGGACAGCCTGTTTTTTTGAGAAATCAGATGATAACTATTGAAAAACTATACCGGCAGTTTCTGAATTCTGATGGAGTTACAACTGATTCCAGAATCCCCGGACAAAATAAAATTTTTTTTGCCTTAAAAGGTGAAAAATTCAATGGCAATTATTTCGCCGAACATGCAATTAATAATGGATGCCAACTGGCAATAATTGATGACCCTTCTTATGCTAAAGGAGATTCGTTTATATTGGTAAATAATAGCTTGTCATATCTCCAAAAACTGGCAAATTACCACCGTAAACAAATGAAAACGCCTATATTGGCAATAACCGGATCTAATGGAAAAACTACTACAAAAGAGCTTATTTCCAATATATTATCCAGAGAATTCAAAGTTCTGTCTACCCGGGGAAACCTGAATAACCATATAGGAGTCCCTCTCACTTTATTGAACATTAAAGAACATGAAATTGCAATTATTGAAATGGGGGCAAATCATCCGGGAGAAATCAGGGAACTATGTGAAATTGCCGAGCCTGATTATGGCCTGATCACCAATATAGGAAAAGCACATCTCGAAGGATTCGGTTCTTTTGCCGCAGTTAAGAAAGCCAAACAAGAATTATTTGAATACCTTTTAGGTAAACAAAGTACAATATTTGTTAATTATAGTGATCCGACTATTAAAGAATTAGCACTTAATTTAAAGATACAAAAAATAATTTATGGAAATGACCCTAATTCAATATGCCGGGCAAAAATCCTGTCTGATGATTTATTGTTAAATCCAATTATTACCTGGAACTACCGGAATATGAAGGGTAGTGCTTCTATTCAAACAAATCTTTCGGGTAACTATAATCTTGAAAATATTCTGGCTGCATTTTCAACAGGATTGTTTTTCGGGGTTGATCCAACGCAGATAATAAGTGCAATAAAGGATTATGGACCTGTTAGTAACCGTTCCCAGATAATAAAAACAGAGCTCCTGAATATATTGATCCTGGATGCTTATAATGCTAATCCAACAAGTATGCAAAATGCAGTATTTCATTTTAAAGCCCAAAAACATGAAAATAAACTCGCTATAATTGGAGATATGCTGGAGTTGGGAAAATATTCTGCCATGGAGCATGAAAAAATTATCAATTTATTAAGAGGCATGGCTAAAAATGAGGTTTTTCTGGTAGGCAATGAATTCAAAAAAGCAGATAAAGGGAATATGTTTCTTTCATTTTCGAATGTTCAGGACCTTATAAATTATATAAAAATAAATCCTGTGAAAAATCATCTTGTCCTGCTAAAAGGAAGCCGGAGAATTCGCCTGGAACAATTACTTGATGTATTATAATCCGTTTTTATTTTAAATATATTTTGAAAAATCACCAGTTCACTAACATTGAAAGTCTGAGCAACTGTTCATGGTATATCCTTCTTTCAGCAAAATGCAATGAATAGATGATTTTTGCATTAATATTTTTTTTTCGCAAAAACGATATATAAAAATCAGAACGATTATAATTTTTTGCCTGATAAATTGGGTCTCCCCAATATAATTTATTAGCATGCTTATAATAAAAACACATCTGCCCCTCCCCTATATACAAACTATTAAACAAACCTGCATTACGGTATTCTACCTGAAATTCGGAAAGAAATCCATTTTGTCTTATCCATCCGGTATGTTCTGACCGTGACCGGTCAACACCGAGTGTCCATCCGATATTTAGTTCTAACAAATCAAAAAATGTTTTTTCGGAAAAATCAATACCTGCACTTATGAGAAACTGAGCATTATCATGCAGGGATTCATGTACTACAGGATCGAGTTTACCGGCAAAATGATTTAAATAGCTAAAATATTGAAAATAAAAAATATTTTTGCTCAACTTTCCTGATAATCCCAATAAAAATGCTTCATTTATCTCACGGTCCTGTCTACCGGTCCAATCAAGCCAAATATTTGCAGTTAAAAATTTATAATTAAAATCCCATAACATTCCATTAATATTTGGACGATAGTAAGAAAGTGAATCCTGGAAGAAAATACGCGGATAATGCTCCAGGGCATATTTACGGGGGAAGGCACCCATAATAAAGAGAAAAGGTTCTTTATTGTACTTATAATATGCTGTTAGAAAATAATCATCTATCCAGTTCTTACTTCCAAATTCCCTTAGCAAATCAACTCCCCCAACGACGGTATGCACCGAGTCCCATTGGACACATAATGCAGGAGATGTAATTAAGCCGAATAAAGTTTGTGGTATTTTAAAAGCAGATTGTCCAAATTCAATATTATCAAAAAAGGAGTAAAGGCCAAATTGCCAATATTTTTCCTGAGACCTGCCCTTGTAATTTAAAATTACCAGCAGTATTATTAGGAAAAGTATTTTTTTCATTATAAAATAATTAAATCAATTCAAAAGCCATCGAAGAGATTTAAAAGTGTACTTTCTTCTGATAAAATAATCAAAAACTATACTTTTATGGTACATTTCTCTGTGAGTAGTTTTAATAATGAACTTTTTCTCATTACTTCTAAACTTGTTGTATCTCTTCATATTATAAAAAAAGGAAATATGGGCTTTTATTACAGAAAAGAAACTACTGAAAGAGCCCTTAAATAAATAAGTGAAAGAAGCTATTATATCTAAAACCAATCTAATACATAATATTTTAATTCTGTTTTCAAAAGGGAGGTTCTTATACAAAAGAAACAAATTATTTCTATGATTCAGAAATACTTTTTTCGAATTGCCCTGCGGAAGTGTCCCTCCTCCTAAATGATAAATAACAGATTGCGGTTGGCACATAATTTTATAACCTCGATTTTTAAGTCGCCAGCAAAGATCTATTTCTTCCATATGTAAAAAAAAGAAATTATCCAGGCCTCCGGCTAATTTATATAAAGGCGCACGTAACATAATGCATGCACCACTGGCCCAAAATATCTCCTCTACTTTATCATACTGTCCATAATCATTTTCCAGGCTATTAAATAATCTTCCCCTGCAAAAAGGAAATCCATATTTGTCAATAAACCCTCCTGCGGCACCTGCATATTCAAAAAATACACGCTGATCATATGATAAAATTTTCGGCATACACGCGCCAATCAGTGTGTCAGAGTCCATTAATCTGATAAGAGGTTCAATCCAATTCGGAGATGGTTCAACATCAGAGTTTAGCAATACCAGATATTCTGCCTGGATATCCTCAATTACTTTGTTATAACCTTCAGCAAAACCATAGTTTTTTTCAAGTTTTATTAACTCTATTTTATCTTTATAATTTGTTTCCAAATAATTAACCGAATCATCATCAGATCCATTATCAACAACAAAAACCTTAACTCCGTCCTTAGAAGTATTCTCTATAACATGCCAAAGAAACTTTTCCAGATATTTCCTTGTATTCCAATTTAGTATTATAACAGCTGCCTTTAGCATCCCTGTTTCAATTAACCATTATTTTATTTATAGATTCGAGGAATTCATTAAAAACGTAAGGATTAGAGGCAACAAATTCATTTCCGAATAAACATTCAGGATTTCCTTTGAAATCAGATACTTTCCCTCCTGCCTCAAGAAGAATAATTATTCCGGCAGCAATATCCCATGAATTCAATCCATACTCATAAAACCCTTCAAATCTGCCGCAGGCAACATATGCAATATCTGTAGCAGCCGAGCCAAGACGCCTTAGTCCATGTGAATTAACCATAAAGTATTCCATGCTTTGCATAAAACGATCCATATGTTCAAACCGTGTATATGGAAATCCTGTGGCAAATAGTGAACCCTGTATTTTACTTATTTTACTTGTTTCAATTTTATTCCCGTTAAGAAAAGCCCCGCCACCCTGCCAGGCATAAAAACATTCATCCAGTGCAATCTCATATATTACGCCAAGAACAATCTTTGTTCCCTTCATTAAGGCCACACTTACCGCGAAAGGAGGTAATCCATGAATATAATTAGTAGTACCATCGAGTGGGTCAATAATCCAGTTGTATATTTCACCTTTTGTTGTATTTGTTCCTTCTTCTGTTATAAAACCTGCTTCAGGCAATAAAGTCTTCAATTTCTTTACGAGCTGAATTTCAGCTTCCTTATCTACATAAGTAACGTAATTATGACGTCCTTTAAGCTCAAGCTTTAAACCATCCCTGTTAAGTAACTCATTTTTAATAAAATTTCCTGTTTCTTTTGCAATCTGAATAACATTTAAGCATAATTTTTCCATTCCTGTAATAATTCTATTGTTTAATCATTTTAAAATAACTTTCTAAATAAAAAAAATATTGATTCCTCAAAGTTCATATTGAAAATTTATGTTGAGCAGAAATAATAATAAGTTCTTAATTTTCACCGACAAGTTTTTTATAATAATGATAAAGTTCCTGCTGTGACCTTAGGGGCTTTTCATTAACAGTTTTAAGTTTGTAATGATTACTTTGTGTGTCATCAATAATTCTGGCTTTAACATTATCTTTCAACTGATTATTAATAATATTTTTCAATTCTGATTTAAGGTCTTCATCATAAACCGGAATACTTACTTCAATCCGGCTATCCATATTCCGGGGCATCCAGTCAGCTGAGCTTAAATAATATAGTTCATTACCACCATTATGAAATATAAAAATACGTGAATGTTCAAGAAATCTGTCAACGATACTTATTGCCTGGATATTCTCACTTAATCCCTTTCTCCCTGGAATAAGTGAACAAATTCCCCTTACAATAAGTTTAATTTTTACTCCTGCATAATTTGCCTCATACAATTTATCAATCATTTCTATATCTACAAGGCTATTTATTTTCAATATGATACCAGCCTTTCCACCCTTTTTCGCAATTTCTATTTCTTTATCAATTCGTTTTATCAGGGTCGATCTGTGATAATTTGGAGAAACTATAAGATGATCAAATTTGAATAACTTATAGGGATATTCAAGCAGTTCAAAAACATAGCCTACCTCCGAAGCTCTTCGTTCATCTCTGGTGAGCAATAACAAATCGGAGTAGATCTTTGCTGTCCCTTCATGAAAATTACCTGTTCCCACTCCGGCATATTGTACAGCTTTTCCATTCTCAATGCGAACAATATGAAGCAATTTACAATGAACCTTTAATCCGGAGATACCTATTAAAATCTTAATTCCTGCTTCTTCCATTTTTTTTGACCAGTAAATATTTACTTCCTCATCAAAACGTGCCTGTAATTCAATATTTACTGTAACATGTTTGCCATTAAGAGCAGCATTTATCAATGCATTTATCACGTTCGAATCATTAGCTACCCTGTATAAAGTGGCTTTAATAGATACAACTGCAGGATCAATGGAAGCTTCCCTGATCCAGTTAATAAGATGGTTAAATCTCTGATAAGGGAAATGCAATAAAATATCTTTTTTCTTAATAGCTTCAAAAATACTTTTTTTAGGACTTATAGCAGGATGATGATTGGGATGAAATTCTTCATATTGAAGATGGCTCTTTCCCAATGCCGGAAAGTTCATAAAATCTTTAAAATTATGATACCTGCCTCCCGGAATTAAATTATCTTCTTCATCAATCCGGAGACCGTCAATGATATATTGAAACAAATCTTCGACTATATTTTCGTCATAAACGAATCTCACTGGTTGCCCCTTCCTTCTGTCAAGGACACTTTCATTGATTTTTTCGAGAAAACTCTTAGAAACGTCATTATCAATATCCAGTTCTGCATCACGGGTAAGCTTAATGGTATATGCTTCAAAATGATCATACATTGTTCTTGCAAACAAGGTTTTCAGGCCGAAACGAATGACATCATCCAAAAGAATAATGTATCGGCGGCTACGTATTGGAAATAGTAAAAATCTCCCCAATCTGTCAGACGGAATCTCAATTAGTGCATATTCAGGATCAATTTCTGACTTTTTACTTGTCATCTTAACAGCCAGGTATATTAATTTATCTTTCAGGGTGGGAAAGTCCTTCACATTATGAAGCATAATCGGATTTAAAACCGGAAGGACATGGTCCTCAAAATATTTTTGTACAAATTCAGCTTTCTTTTTTGTAAGTTGAGTTTCGTCAATGATAATTATCTTTTCTTTTTCCAGTTCATGTTTTATTTCAAGATATGTTTCTTCAAAATCTTTTTGTAGATGAATAACAAATTTTTGAATTTCATTAAGCAACTCTTTTGGTTTTTCAACATTTCCCCTGCCTGTCTTATTTTCCACATCTATCATTCTTTTTATTGTTGCTACACGCACCTTGAAAAACTCGTCCAAATTATTGGAAAATATGCCTAAAAACCGCAACCTTTCTACCAATGGTACCGACTTATCTTTTGCTTCCTGCAAAACTCTTTCATTAAATGAAAGCCAGCTTATTTCCCTGTTAATAATTTTCTTAGTTTTCATAATATATAATCCCTCTTTTATTTTCCGGGAAATTCATATATGCCTAAATAATAATTTTTTTTGTCAATATCTTTCCAATCCGAAATTTTAAATTCAAGAATTACAGAACCGGCTGTCGGAATATTTGAGATGCCAAGATCAGAAAGATAATTAACTAACTCGGTAAAAGTCGGGTTATGACCAACAATCATTAAGTTTCTGATATCATTGTTAGTTTGGTTAATTATTTTCATTAAGTCGTCAACATCAGCATGATAAATATCACTATTTACTAGAAGGTGATGGTCCGGAATTGACATTACACGCATGAAAATAATGGCAGTATGAATAGCTCTGCAGGCAGGACTTGAGATAATCATTTCGGGGATAATTTTCCTGTTTAACATTTTTTCAGCTATTTCATATACGTTTTTAATTCCTCTTTCTTTTAAAGGTCTGTCAATATCAGATACTTCCAGATAGTCCCAACTGGATTTACCATGTCTGGCTATGATCAAAGTTTTATTTTGTTGCATTTCAAATTATTATAATAAAGTGCTTGCCAGATCAGCAAGATAACTCCTTTCGCCCTTAATAAGATTAACATGGGCAAAAATATCCTGACCGCGCATTTTGTCAGCAAGATAAGATAATCCGTTTGATTTAGTATCAAGATATGGAGAATCAATTTGTTGAATATCTCCGGTAAAAATTAGTTTTGTTCCTTCCCCTGCCCTGGTAATAATTGTCTTAACTTCATGAGGGGTTAGATTCTGTGCTTCATCCACGATAAAAAATACACGGGATAAACTTCTTCCCCGAATATAGGCCAATGGAGTTATTACAAGTTTTTCAGTTTTGAGCATATCCTCAATTTTCATAAATTCTTTACTCTGTGGAGAGAATTTTTGTTTTATTACAGAAAGATTATCAAATAAAGGCTGCATGTAGGGACCTATTTTTTCATCAATATTTCCCGGAAGAAATCCGATATCTCTATTTGATAAAGGAACAATTGGCCTTGCCAGAAAAATTTGCAGATAGAGCTTTCTTTGATGCAATGCTGCTGCCAGTGCGAGAAGGGTTTTACCAGTTCCGGCTTTGCCGGTAAGGGCAACAAGTTGTATTTCGGGACGGAGTAATGCATCCAGGGAAAAAGCCTGTTCTGCATTCCTGGGTTCTATTCCATAGGATTTTGTCTTCTCCACACGGTTAAATACCTGATTGAACGGATCATAATGAACTAATGCACTTGTATTATCATTTCTAATTATAAAATAGGAATGTGCAACAGGCGGACTTTTTAAACCAAACTCCTTAAAACTAACACCTTCAGCTTGTTGATACAATTTATTAATAGCCGCGGAATCAATATCCTCCAATATATCAACCCCTTTATAAATGTCATCAATATTCTGGACCATATCATTCTGGTAATCCTGGGCCAGAATACCAAGGGATTTCGCTTTCATCCTCAGATTAATATCTTTTGTAATCAGAATTACCGGACGATTTTTATTTTTATTATAAATATATTCGGCAATAGCCAGTATTCGGTGATCGGGAGTATTTTCAGGGAAAGATGCCTGTAATTTCTCTGAAAAAGGTTTGCCTGTTTCAATGGAGAGTTTTCCCATTCCTTTACCTAATGATAAACCGCCATTGAATAATTTGTCACCTGATATTTTGTCCAATTCGCGGGTAAATTCCCTGGCATGAAAATTAATCAGGTCATTTCCTCTTTTAAATTTATCAAGTTCTTCCAAAACCGGTATAGGAAGGACTATATCATGCTCCTGAAAATTATATATACATTTATAATCGTGTAAAAGGACATTGGTGTCAATAATAAAGATTTTTTTTAGTTTTTTCATGGATTATCGTTTTTTAACTAATTTTAGCACTGGTAAAATTAATAAATATAATTTCCTCTATTCAGTTGATAAACTGTTGAAAACTTAATTTAACTTAATTTCATGAAAACCCTCATTGATTTAATTTTAACCAGAAGAAGTATTAGAAAATTTAAAGCTGTTAACGTTGAGAGGGACACAATTCAAAGTGTTATAAAAGCTGCCATGTATGCTCCTTCAGCTGTCAACAGGCAGCCCTGGCATTTTATAGTTATTGATGAAAAATCTATAATGGTTGATATAATGGCATTTCATCCAAATTCTAAAATGCTTGGAACTGCCAGCCATGCTATTTTAATTTGTGGAGATGAGAATCTTCAACATGATAATAATTACTGGATAGCTGATTGTGGAGCAGCAACTCAAAATATGCTCCTGGCAGCACATTCTCTTGGATTAGGTGCCTGCTGGATTGGTATTTTTCCCAGGGAATACCGCATGAATTCAATCTCTGTACTGATGAAACTTCCGGATCATATTAAACCCTTTGCTTTGGTTGCAATAGGATATCCGGATGAGAAAAAAAACACACCGGAAAGATTTAAAGCAGAAAGGATCTTTCATAATACCTGGAACCAGCCATTCTGATATGACTTACGACGAAACTCTGCAATATTTGTTCTCCGCACTCCCTATGTACCAGAGAATAGGAATGGCAGCTTATAAATCCAACCTTAATAATTCCCATGCTCTTGATAAACATCTTCATCATCCACATACTAATTTTAAAACTATCCATATTGCAGGGACTAACGGGAAGGGTTCGGTATCACATATGCTTTCCTCTATCCTGCAGAAAGCGGGATATCGCACTGGACTTTATACATCACCACATTTAAAAGATTTCAGGGAAAGGATAAAGATCAATGGTGAAATGATCCCTAAAAAAAAAGTGACTCAGTTTATTGAAAAAAATAAGTTAATACTGGAAAAACTTAGTCCTTCATTCTTTGAAATGACTGTTGCACTGGCATTTTGGTATTTTAATTCCCAAAATATTGATATAGCAGTCATTGAAACAGGAATGGGGGGCCGCCTCGACTCTACAAATATAATCAGTCCGCTTGTTTCGGTAATAACAAATATCGGCCATGATCATACACAATTTCTTGGAAGCTCCCCTGCCATTATTGCAAAAGAAAAAGCAGGTATAATTAAACCTTTAATACCGGTAGTAATTGGAGAATGGGAAAAAGATACTTATGAGGTGTTTAAAAATATGGCCGAAAAAAATAATTCACCGTTATTTTTTGCAGAAAATCATTATAAAGTTAACTATAGTTTTCTTTCCGGCGAAAGAATACAGATCATTAATATTGAAAATAAAGAAACCGGGATTTCCTTTGAATATGAAACCGATTTACAGGGAATATACCAGCAAAAAAACATTCCAACTGTTTTGCAAATAATAGATATCCTGAGGGCAAAAGGAATACCGCTTACAGAAAACACTATCTCTGAAGGTTTGAAAAATGTTCGTGAAACCACGGGATTAAGGGGCCGGTATGAAGAAACAGGATATAATCCTTTAATAATATGTGATACTGCACACAATAGAGAGGGATTAATTATGGTAGTAAGGCAAATAAGACAAACCCCCTGGAAAAATTTACATTTTATTTTAGGGCTTTCAAAGGATAAAGATTTAAACAGTATCCTGCAAGTACTTCCTGCAGAAGCCAGGTATTATTTCACAAAGGCAAATATCCCCCGTGCTTTGGATGCGGGCTTACTTATGTCGGAAGCAAAAAAAGTAGGCCTAAAGGGAAAGGTTTATGCTTCAGTTAAGGATGCTCTTAGGGCAGCAAAAGAAATGGCGCAAAAAGAAGACCTGATATTTATAAGCGGTAGTACTTTTATTGTCGCAGAAGCTCTTCCTTAAAATCCACTTGTTTAAAATTCAGTCAGACAGACTATCATTAAATTTCGGCAGATAAAAAGTAAAATTTTTCCCAAAAACAATAAGATAAAGTATTAGCAGCCTCTTTGAATTACTCTTCATGAAAAAATTAATTAAATACTAATTTATTAGAAATCTTATTGATATATTTGCCGTTTTAATTTTCTTGAATTCTTATACAGGTGATCTTAGTACTGATCTCTGTTGAATGGAATACTCGGGAAAGCAAAAAATACCTGCTGATAATAAACCTTAGCGAAAAAAAGAAAAATTATATGCTTACTAATAGTAAGCTTTTAGCTTCAAAAGCTTTTTATGAATTATTGTAATTCAAATAGAAATGTAAGTTTGAAAAATGAATAAATGTCAAAAACGACAAAATTAACATATTATAAAAACTAGTTATATGGAACAAAATGGATCAATCAAAGTAAAATTCTACAGCGGTAAAAATATTCCACTTGAATTGCATAAAGTCAGGATCGTACAAAAATTATACCTTAAGCCTGTTAATGAAAGGCTTGATGCAATTAAAAAAGGCGGGTTTAACACATTTCTTTTGAATACTAAGGATATTTTCCTGGACATGTTAACCGACAGCGGTACAAATGCCATGAGTGATAATCAGGTTTCATCAATGCTTCATGCTGATGATGCTTATGCTGGATCTCAAAGCTTCTACCGGATGGAAGCTGCTTTACAACAGGTTTTTGGCAAGAAATATGTTCTTCCGGTTCACCAGGGCAGGGCTGCAGAAAATGTAATCTCTCAGGTTTTTATTAAGCCGGGTGACATTATTCCAATGAATTACCATTTTACTACTACTAAGGCTCATATGGAACTGAATGGAGGGAAAATTTTTGAAATTTTTACGGATGAAGCACTAAAAATAAAAAGTAACCACCCTTTTAAGGGTAATATCGATATCAAAAAGTTTAAAGAATTAATTTCAAAATATGGAGCTGAAAAAATCCCATTCATCAGGTTTGAAGCATCAACCAATCTAATTGGCGGCCAGCCATATTCAATGGCCAATATGAAGGAGGTCAGAAAAATAGCCCAGGACCATGGAATTATGGTGGTCCTCGATGCCAGCTTAATAGGAGAAAATGCTTATTTTATTAAACAAAGGGAAGCTGATTATTTAAATGTACCAATTAAAGACATATTACTGGAAATGTGTGACCTTGCTGAAATTGTTTATTTCTCAAGTCGTAAAGTTAGTTCAACCAGAGGGGGAGGGATTTGTACAAATGATGAAAATCTTTTCCTTAAGATGCGTGATCTTATACCATTATACGAAGGGTTCATGACTTATGGCGGGATGTCTGTAAGAGAAATCGAAGCAATGGCTGTAGGCCTGAATGAAACAACCGACGAAACTGTAATAAGCCAGTCTCCATCTTTCATTGCATATGCCGTAGAAGAGCTGGATAAAATGGGTATCCCGGTAATTACACCTGCAGGTGCACTTGGATGTCATCTTGATGCAAAGGGTTTTTTACCTCATATCCCGCAGGAAGAATATCCTGCCGGAGCTCTCGCAGCAGCATTGTACATAATTTCAGGATGCCGCGGAATGGAAAGAGGGACTATTTCCAGTGTCAGGGATGAAAATGGCAAAGATATTCTTGCGGATGTTGAGTTGCTTAGACTTGCATTTCCCAGAAGAGTATTTACTTTATCGCAAACAATGTTTGTAATTGACAGGATTAAATGGCTTTTTGATAACAGGGACCTGGTTGGCGGACTACGTTTTGTTGAGGAACCTCCTGTTTTAAGATTCTTTAATGGCAGGCTTGAACCCACGACTGACTGGCCAGAAAAACTGGCAGCAAAATATTCAAAAGATTTTGGAGATAGTTTATAAGATTTACACTTCTTTTTAAATCCCCATAATTAAGAGATTAAAAGGGAAGAGACGTTTTTATCTTGATAATTACTTTAAATTTAACTATTTTCGTATACCATTTTTCAACAGCCTGTTTTTAACAATAATTAGCTGAAATGTGATCAAAAAAATCATTTTATTAATATGAATAATTCAGATTAAATAATTTAAAAAAATTTACAATGGAAAAAGCAATCAAAACATTTGAAAAAGATCAACTTAAAGTAAAAATTTATAAGAATACTGAGGAAATGGGAGAATGTTCAGCAGTATTTGTTAAAGAAAAAATTGATGCTGCTATTGCGGAAAAAGGAAGTGCCAACTTAATTCTGGCAACCGGAACCTCACAATTTGCATTTATTGAAGCATTGAAAAAGAAAGATATCGATTGGAAAAAGGTAAATGTTTTTCATCTTGACGAATATGTGGGTATCTCAGAAACACATCCGGCCAGTTTTCGGAAATATTTAAAAGAACGTATCCTAAATATTGTTAAACCTGCAAATGCATATTTGATCGAGGGAGATGCCAAGGATGTGGACGAAGTATTAAACAATTATGAAAATCTTTTGAAAAATCATCCGATCGATATAGCCTGTATAGGTATTGGAGAAAATGGCCATATCGCATTCAATGATCCGCCGGTAGCTGATTTTAATGACCCAAAATTAATAAAAGTAGTTGAACTTGATGAAGATTGCAGAAAACAGCAACTGGGAGAAGGATGGTTCCCAACACTTGAGGATGTGCCCGGTAAAGCATTTTCACTAACAATAACAGCCATTATGAATTGTAAAGCAATTAGCTGTGTAGTTCCTGATGAAAGAAAAGCAAAAGCTGTTAATAATACTATAAACGGACCAATTGCGGTGTCCTGTCCGGCTTCAATACTTAGAAAACATCCCAATACAGTGCTGTTTCTGGATAATGCATCCGGCGCTGCATTTATCTAAGTCTTACTGTTATTTCTTTCAGGCTGCAGAAGGATAAGCTTTATTATCATAAACAGGCTAATTTTTCATAATTAAAAACAAAGTTATACCCGGGCTTGTTAGTATAAAAAGTTTAGTTAATAGAAAATGAGTAAATGATCCATTCCGGTATTATAAACATTAAAACTGTCAATAATATCAGATGTCAGATACTTATGAACTTTAGCAAGGTTAATTTAAAAACTGCTTATTATTTTCTTTTAGCTGGATTTTTTTACTAATAAGCCCTGGTTATTTACAATCTGCCGCTTTTGCTGATCAGGCTCAATTTATACAAACTACTTATGAAATTTAACTTTCGTTAAATTAAAAAAAGAATAACATTAATTTCTGAAAAAATTGTAACATTTTAATTAAATTTGTGGTTTATTTGTATTTAATCTAAATAAATACTGTTGACTTTTAATGTAATGAGCGAGCCGGATAACATATTGGACAAATTTACAACAAGCGAATATAAATATGGATTTTACACTGATATCGAAAGTGACACTATTCCTAAAGGTTTGAATGAAGACACTATTCGCTTAATTTCTCTGAAAAAAGAAGAGCCCGAATGGATGCTTGAATTTCGTCTGAAATCATATAGGCATTGGCTTACAATGAAAATGCCTGCCTGGGCCCATTTAAAAATTCCTGAAATTGATTATAATGATATTGTGTATTATTCAGCTCCAAAAAGAAACCCAAAATATGACAGTTTAGATGATGTTGACCCCGAACTTTTAAATACTTTTGAAAAGCTTGGCATTCCTTTGGAAGAGCAAAAGATACTATCAGGAGTTGCAGTTGACGCTGTTATGGATAGTATTTCTGTGAAAACCACTTTTCAGGATACACTTGCAAATCTTGGAATAATTTTTTGTTCTTTTAGTGAAGCAATAAAAAATCATCCGGATTTAGTCAAAAAATATATGGGATCTGTAGTTCCATACACGGATAATTTTTTTGCTGCATTGAATTCTGCTGTTTTTAGTGATGGTTCTTTTTGTTACATTCCGAAAGGGGTAAGATGTCCGATGGAACTTTCCACTTATTTTCGGATTAATGCGGCAAATACAGGACAATTCGAACGTACCCTTATTGTTGCGGAAGAAAATAGTTATGTAAGTTATCTTGAGGGCTGTACGGCTCCAATGCGTGATGAAAACCAGCTTCATGCTGCCATTGTGGAAATTATAGCCCTTGATAATGCCGAAGTACGTTATTCTACTGTACAGAACTGGTATCCAGGTGATAAAACAGGTAAAGGCGGAATATATAATTTTGTGACAAAAAGAGGTTTATGTAAAGGCAGGAATTCACGCATTTCGTGGACACAGGTGGAAACCGGGTCTAGTATAACCTGGAAATATCCCAGTTGTATTCTACTGGGAGACAATTCATCAGGGGAATTCTATTCCGTTGCTGTAACGAATAACTATCAACAGGCTGATACCGGGACTAAAATGATCCATATAGGAAAAAATACACGTAGCCGAATTGTTTCCAAAGGAATAAGTGCCGGAAAAAGTAATAATTCTTACAGAGGGATGGTAAAGGTACTAAAGAATGCAGAAAATGCAAGAAATTTCAGTCAGTGTGATTCTTTACTTTTAGGAGATAAATGCGGGGCCCATACTTTCCCGTATATTGAAGCTGATAATCCTACCGCAGTTGTTGAACATGAAGCAACCACCTCAAAAATTGGAGAAGATCAAATATTTTACTGTAACCAGAGAGGTATGGATACAGAAACTGCAGTTGGATTAATCATTAATGGCTATACACGGGAAATAATTAATAAACTTCCAATGGAATTTGCCGTGGAAGCTCAAAAACTGCTGGAGATTACCCTGGAAGGAAGTGTTGGATAAAATATGATAATTTATTTATAAAATGCTTAAAATTTCAAACTTAAAAGTTGCTATTGAAGAGAATGAAATTCTCACAGGTATAAATCTGGAAGTTAACGCGGGCGAAGTACATGCAATCATGGGACCTAACGGTTCCGGGAAAAGTACACTCGCAGCAGCTCTTGCCGGGCGTGATTATATTTCAGTTAAAGACGGAAAAGTTGAATACTTTGGAAAAGACCTTCTAAATATGTCACCTGAAGACCGGGCAAGAGAAGGAGTATTTCTTGGATTTCAATATCCGGTGGAAATTCCGGGCGTAAGTATGGTAAATTTTATGCGTACGGCTATAAATGAACAAAGAAAATATAAAAATCTTGAACCTTTAGCAGCAGGAGATTTTTTAAGACTTCTAAGAGAAAAAAAAGAAATGGTGGGAATTGATTCCAACCTGACCAACCGCTCTGTAAATGAAGGATTCTCAGGCGGGGAAAAGAAAAAGAATGAGATATTTCAAATGGCAATGCTCGAACCTAAACTTGCAATATTGGATGAAACTGACTCAGGACTCGATATTGATGCATTAAGGATTGTTGCCAACGGTGTAAATAAAATTAAAGGAAAAGATAATGCAGTAATTATTATCACCCATTATCAGAGGCTTCTGGATTATATCATTCCTGATTTTGTCCATGTTTTATACAATGGAAAAATAGTAAGATCTGGTGATAAAACCCTTGCCCTTGAACTGGAAGAAAAAGGATATGAATGGATCAAAGAAGAATCTAATGTATAAAATTATCATTATTAATTAATTGAAAATTATTTTAACCTGGAGATATTTGATATGAATGTGGATTTTAAAATTGCAGATACAGCAAATATATATGCCAGCCTTTTTACAGAAAACCAGGAGGAAATATTCGCATCATCACCCGAATTCATTAACCGGACCCGTCTGGAAGCATTTAATGTTTTTAAAAAGCTGAGATTTCCCGGAAAAAAAGATGAAAACTATAAATATACCTGGTTAGAAGAAGTTTTTAAAAAAGATTTCATACATCTCTTTCATCCAAAAAATATAGAATTTCAAATAGATGACATTTTTAAATGTGATGTACCCAATTTAAATACTGAATCAATACTTGTTCTTAATGGTTTCTTTTTTAATCCTTACAGATCATTAATAACACTTCCAAATGGCGTGGTATATGGAAGTTTAAGTGCTGCAGGCAGGGAATATCCCGAACTTTTTAAAAAGCATTATGCAAAATATGCTAATTTCAATAATAATTCTATAGTAGCTTTAAATACTATTTTTGCACAGGACGGAGTTTTTCTTTATATACCGGAAGGTAAAATACTGAAGAAGCCTCTTCAAATAATTCATTTACTACTTTCCGATCAACCCCAGATGATAAATCACCGAAATTTATTCATTATTGAAAAAAATGCACAGGCAAATGTCTTAATTTGCGATCATACCCTTTCACCCTATTCTTTCCTTACAAATTCTGTTACAGAAATTTATGCCGATTCTGATGCCGTTTTGGATATAACCCGTGTCCAAAATGAACACAATCAATCATTCCAAATCACTAATACTCATATCCATCAATTGAGTCATAGTAAAGTTTTTACAAATTATATTACTTTACATGGAGGACTTATTCGCAATAATTTAACAGTAAACCTTGATGGACAGTATGCTGAAAATAATAGTTCAGGTTTATATCTTGCAGATAAAACCCAACATGTTGATAACTTCATAAATATCAATCATATTCAACCACATAGTTACAGTAATCAGTTATTCAAAGGCATACTTGACGATTCTGCAACGGGCGCCTTTAACGGAAGAATTAATGTCTGGAAAGATGCACAAAAGACATTAGCCTATCAGAAAAACAATAATATTCTGCTTACTGATTCAGCCAAAATGTACGTTAAACCTCAATTAGAAATATATGCGGATGACGTCAGGTGCAGCCATGGTGCAACAATAGGGCAGCTTAACAGCGATGCATTGTTTTATTTGCGTTCACGCGGCATATCAAAAAAAGAAAGCAGGCATCTGCTTATGTTTGCATTTGCCCTGGAGGTGCTTTCACTTATAAAAATCCCGGCACTCAAAGAAAGAATGACAGAGCTGGTTGAGAAACGTTTACGGGGTGAACTCTCAAGATGCAATTATTGTAAAATGAAATGTCTCTCGTAAATAATGGTTAATCCGTCCAATTTTGATATCCAAAAAATTAGAGAGGATTTCCCTCTTTTAAACATAGTGGTACACGGTAAACCTCTCGTATATTTCGATAATGGGGCAACCACCCAAAAACCAAAAGTAGTTATTGATAAGATCAAAGAATTGTATGAGAAAAAAAATAGCAGCATTCACAGGGGACTGCATCATCTTAGCGAAGTAATGACTGATGAATATGAAAAAGCACGAAAAACGGTTAAAGAATTTATTAATGCCAATGACGTAAATGAGATTATATTTACAAGCGGGGCAACAGCTTCTATTAATGCACTCGCATTTTCTTTTGGTGAAAAATATATCCGTAAAAATGATGAGATCATAATTAGTGAAATGGAGCATCACTCCAACATCGTACCATGGCAAATGCTTTGTGAAAGGAAAATGGCAAAACTAAAGATCATTCCTTTTGACGATAATGGAGAACTAATATTAAATAAATTTAAATCTCTCATTAATGAAAGAACACGCCTTGTTGCAGTAACCCATGTTTCTAATTCCCTGGGAACCGTTAATCCTGTAAAAGAAATAATTAAGATTTCTCATGAACATAATGTACCTGTAATGTTAGACGGGGCACAAGCCATTCAACATGGTAAAATTGATGTTAAAGACCTGGATTGCGATTTTTATGTCTTTTCAGGCCATAAAGTATTTGGGCCTACCGGAATAGGAGTTTTATACGGGAAAGAACAACTTCTGGATAAATTACCCCCTTATCAGGGTGGAGGAGATATGGTAGATTGTGTTAAATTCGAAAAAACTACTTACAATGTCCTTCCATTTAAATTCGAAGCCGGTACATCTAATTATATTGGGGCCATAGCATTGGGATCAGCGCTGGAATATGTACGGTCAGTAGGAATAGATAATATTATTTCCCATGAAAAATTGCTTCTTAACTACCTGACAGAAAAAATAAATGAAATTGGTGATATTACTATTTATGGAAATGCAAAAAATAAAATCAGCATTATATCCTTTCTTCCCGATAACATTCATCCAATGGACCTGGGTATGCTGATAGATAAAATGGGAGTTGCTGTCCGGACGGGAACTCACTGTACACAACCGGTAATGGATCATTTCAATATCAGCGGGACAATTCGTGCTTCAATGGTATTTTACAATACAATGGAAGAAGTCGATATATTTATCGATTCGGTAAAAAAAGCAAAATCTATATTATGCTGACTTTTTAATATTTATATTTTTTATGAAAATAAATAAAATTCAGGACGAAATAATTAAGGACTTTGAAGATTTCACTGATTGGATGGACAGATATAACTATCTGATTGAATTGGGAAACAATTTAAATCCCCTTGATGAAAAATATAAAACCGATGAATATCTTATCAGGGGTTGTCAGTCAAAAGTATGGTTAAAAGCAGATTATAAAAATGGGAAGATCATATTTACGGCTGACAGTGATGCACTTATTGTCAAAGGGATAGTTGCACTTTTAATTAAGGTACTTTCTAACCAGAAAGTATATGATGTTATGAATGCTAATCTTTATTTTATTGAAGAAATTGGCTTGAAAGAAAATCTGTCACCAACCCGTTCAAACGGATTGCTGGCCATGATTAAAAAAATAAAGATGTATGCTCTTGCTTATCATACAAAACATAATGTTGTATGAGTTGTTACTGAAATATAAAAATGTATAATTAATCAACTTTTATAGCTTCTGATATTTTATTCATCCTTTTTTGATGAAAAAATATTTTGAATGCTACATGACTAAAAATTTTGTTTATGGCTGATAAACCTGATATATTTCATATTGAAACGGAAATTGTCAGAGAGCTTAAAAATGTTTATGATCCGGAAATTCCCGTAAACATTTATGATCTTGGCCTGGTTTATGAAATCAATCTGACTGATGATTTTATCGCTGAAATTACAATGACCCTGACTTCACCAAATTGTCCGGCTGCTGATATCATTCTGGCAGATGTTAATAACGGAGTTGGACAGGTGGAGGGTGTAAAGGGAGTAAACATAAATCTTACTTTTGATCCTCCCTGGGACAAATCAATGCTTTCTGAAGAAGCACGCCTGGAGCTGGGATTCCTCTAAGATGAATCAAAAAACCTTATATTCAAAATTGATAAAGGAAGAGGCCCTAAAAACAGGCTTCGATGATTGTGGAATTTCAAAGGCAGAATATTTGGAAGAGGATGCCTTATTCCTTCGAAAATGGTTAGACAGAAATTTCAATGCGGATATGAGATACATGTCCGACAATTTTGAAAAGCGAAGCAATCCGTTATTATTGGTAGAAAATGCCCGATCTGTTATAAGTGTAATACTTAACTATTATCCTGGTCATATTCAATTAAACCCTGCTTCGCCTGTAATATCCAAATATGCCTATGGAGCTGATTATCATTTTGTGATGAAAAAAAAGCTCGAAAAATTATTGAATTTTGTTCAAAAATTAATCCCGGGAACACAGGGACGGGCATTTGTAGATTCAGCACCGGTACTTGAACATGCATGGGCAAAACGTGCCGGAATTGGCTGGACAGGGAAAAACTCTCTTTTATTGACACCCGGATTTGGATCCTTTATTTTTATCGGTGAATTAATAGTCTCTGCCGAACTGGCTTACAATACACCCATAAAAGAGCGTTGCGGCTCATGTCGAAAATGCATTGAAGCCTGCCCTACAGGAGCTATTGTTGATGAAAAAATTATTGATGCACGAAAATGTATTTCATATCATACCATCGAAAATAAAGGTGATATAAACAGCTCTTTAAATGGTAAATTCAAAAATCGTATTTTTGGTTGTGATATATGTCAGGATGTTTGCCCATGGAATCAAAAAGCTGTTAAACATAAAACCGAAGAATTTAACCCTCATCCAAAATTACTTCAAATGTCAAAAGAAGACTGGCATGAACTTAATGAAGATGAATTTAATGAAATATTTGCAAACTCAGCTATCCGGCGGACAGGTTTCAAAAGGTTAAAAAGAAACCTTGCATTTATTTCCTAAAATAAGCAATAAGGAAACAACAATTCCCCCAATAGTATAATTTATGAAAGTAAATAAACCTCAGTTTTCAAAGCTTTACATTTAATTTAGGACTTGGTGAATAAGTTATAAACATTTGAATGTTAATATTATACAT
>CAZLXM010000041.1:16254-30588 GCA_964563105.1 uncultured Bacteroidaceae bacterium | reverse complement strand
CAATACACATGCTTTCGTCGCCAGTCCTGAAATTGTTACAGCATTTGCAATTGCCGGTGATCTGACTTTTAATCCTTTAAAAGATGAACTCATAAATGATAAAGGGGAAAAAGTCAAATTAAATGAACCCCTGGGTATTGAGTTGCCCCTGAATGGCTTTGCCAGGGGCAGACAGGGATATATTGAGCCGGATCCCGACGGCTCAAAAATTGAAGTGATTGTTAATCCTGATTCCAAAAGGCTTCAGTTGCTGGAACCTTTTGAACCCTGGAATGGAGAGGACCTTAAAGGTTTACGGTTATTAATAAAAGCCAAAGGTAAATGTACAACTGACCACATTTCCATGGCCGGCCCATGGCTAAGATACAGAGGTCATCTTGAAAATATTTCAAATAACTTATTGATTGGAGCTATAAACTTCTTTAATGATAAAGCCAATTATGTAAAAAACCAGCTTACAGGCAGCTTTATGCCGGTTCCTGAAGTTGCTAAGGCTTACAAAGGGGCTAAATTGGGTTCAGTGATCATAGGGGATGAAAATTACGGGGAAGGATCATCCCGCGAGCACGCAGCAATGGAACCTCGTTTTATGAATGTCAGGGCTGTAATTGTTAAATCTTTTGCCCGGATTCACGAAACGAATCTTAAAAAACAAGGAATGTTGGCACTAACATTTTTAAATAAGGAAGATTATGACAAAATCAGGGAAGATGATTATTTTGACCTGGAAGGATTAAGCAGCTTTGAACCCGGGAAGCCCTTAACTTTAAAAATATATCATTCAGATAATTCCAAAGAAAAAATTTTGCTCAATCATACTTATAATCAAAACCAGATTGAATGGTTTAAAGCAGGTTCCGCTCTAAATATGATCAGGGAACATGAAAGATTAAAAAAAGGATAATCATTCAATAGAAATAAAATTTTATAACTAAAGGAGCTTCATTAGATTTTTTTGTTATAATTATTTATATTTAAGTAGAATAACTTAAATTTAGAAAAATGAAAATTAAAACTCAAATAGATATGAAAACACTTCTTAATTTCTTGTTTATCAACGTGATTTTTATTTTGCTATTTTCATCCTGTACCAGTCAGGAAAATGTTAATAAATTTAAAAATGATTATTATGTTGCTGCATACATCTGGCCTTCATGTCATGATGATGAAATTGGCAGAAAAATATTATGGCCTGAAGGCACAGGAGAATGGGAGGTTATTAAAAAAGGGACTCAAAGGTTTGAAGGACATTATCAGCCAAAAGTTCCATTATGGGGATATGAAATGGATGATGATCCGGTGGTTATGGAAAAATGGATTGATGCCGCCACTGATCATGGTGTTAATGTTTTTATTTTCGACTGGTATTGGTATGACGGAGGCCCCTTCCTTGAAAGCTGTATTAACAACGGTTTTCTTAAAGCAAAGAATAATGAGAAAATGCAATTTTACATTATGTGGGCGAATCATGATGTCCGGAGAAATTTTTGGAATGTTCATAAATATGGTGATGACACCTCTTTGCTTTGGGAAGGGTCTGCTGACTTTGAAAATTTTAAAATAATTGTGGACCGTGTGATTAATCAATATTTTAAAAGACCAAATTATTTTAAAATTGATGGCAAACCGGTATTCCATATTTTTTCTCCAAATGATGTAGTAAAAGGATTTGGCGGACTTGAAAATACAAAAAAGGCATTTGATTATTTTCGGGAAAAGGTTAAGGCTGCCGGTTTTCCGGGCTTGCATATCCAGATGAGGGCAGGACATGGAATGCAACCTTCTTTGCTGGGTCTTAATTTTTCTGAAGGGAAGGATATAAATGAACAAATAGAGTATCTGGGAATTAATAGCCTGACAAAATATAATTGGGGAGTAAAAGAAGATTATATTAACCTTGGAGTGGAAACTATTTTAAAGAGGAATCTGCTTGATTCAACTCTCAAGGTACCTTATTTCCCGAATGTTTCTATTGGTTATGATGACACGCCAAGATTCCCGCATAAGGGAAAGGAAAATCTTATTCATTATAACAAGTCACCGGAAAGTTTTGCCGCGTTCCTTCAGAAAGCAAAAGAATATTGCGATTCTCATCCCGACCAGCCCAGGCTGATAACTATATTCGCATGGAATGAATGGGTGGAAGGCAGCTATCTTTTACCCGACATGAAGTATGGATTCAGTTATCTGGAAGCAGTAAAAAAGGTTATGAGTGGTGAATATGATGTTTATAAACGTTGATTTCCTTTTTATAAAGGCATTCTTTCCATTAATTTATTTTTCTATCGGCAACTTCTTTACTAAATTTAGTTTTTCTATCTGTAAGGAAGAGATTAATAATTTTAATATTAAAAATACAAGAATTGGATCTTTCTGAAAGAATAAGCGCTTTTGTTAATCTAGGAAAATTCATGCAACAATTTACAAAGGATGGATTTAAAGAACATCCCGACCTGTTATGCGTAAATTCACAGTATGCTGATTTAATAAAGGATGTAATTGAAAATACTTTTTTTTCCAATCCATGGTTTATACCTGAATTTATTATCAATTCCATTGCTGTTAATGGAAATTCACTTGAAGAAAATCACATTAAAAAATGGTTGTCTTTTTATCCTGAATTAAAAGACAATTCAAAACCTCCCAAAGATATCGGGGTAGTTATGGCCGGGAATATTCCCATGACAGGCTTTCATGATTTTGTCACAATATTAATATCAGGGAACAGGTTGAAAGCACGACTGTCTTCTAAAGATGATAAACTTTTGCCCGCACTCTCCATGATCTTGCAGTTTTTTGCTGCGGAGTTTAAAGAATATATCTTCTTTGAGGATAATTTGAAAAAAAAATTTGATGCAATAATTGCTACCGGGAGTGATAATTCAGCAAGATATTTTGAATATTATTTTGGAAACCAACCTCATATCATTCGTAAGAATAGGAATTCTGTTGCAATTCTAAATGGTGAGGAATCTTCACAGGATCTAAACAGACTTGCTGATGATATTTTTCTGTATTTTGGTCTGGGATGCAGAAGTGTATCGAAAATATTTGTTCCCGAAAATTATGATATACAGGAATTAATCCGGTATTTTGATAAATATGCCTATTTATATGATAATAATAAATATGCTAATAATTATGACTACCAACGTGCTGTTTTTCTTTTAAATCGTTATCCTTTCTTTGACAATGGCTTTCTGCTCTTAAAAGAATCCTCTTCATACAGCAGTCCTGTAGGATGTCTTTATTATGAGAGATACAGGGATATTGAGGAATTAATTGTCAGGCTTAAAGCTGATGAAGAAAAATTACAGTGCATTGTAACAAATATAAAATCTATTGATAAAAGAGTTGAATTCGGTGCCAGTCAAAAACCAATGTTATGGGAGTATGCTGATAATATTGATACAATGAGTTTTTTATTTAATTTGGGATAAATGTAAGCATACTATGAGAACAGACAGTAATGAAGAATAAATATTTAATTGTAATAGCCGGCCCTACAGCATCCGGTAAGACCAGAGCAGGAATTGAACTGGCACAAAGATTCGGATCAGAAATAATTTCAGCCGACTCACGTCAAATTTACCGGGAAATGAGAATTGGTACAGCTGTTCCTTCAGATGAACAACTTCGGGCAGTCAGGCATCATTTTATTCACAGCATTAGTATTAAGGAAAGATATAATGCTTCAAGATATGAGTCAGATGTTTTATCTATGCTTGAAGATTTATTCAGAAAATATGACCGGATTTTTCTTGTAGGCGGTTCAGGTTTGTATATAGATGCTGTATGCCAGGGTATTGATGATTTTCCTGAAACAGATACTTCCCTGCGTGAAGAACTTGAGAACCTGTTTAGGAATGAAGGTATTGAAGGCCTTAGAAATCAATTGAAACTACTTGATCCTGTAAGTTATTCACGTATTGATCTGAAAAATCATAAAAGAATTCAAAAGGCTCTTGAGATTACTATTACAACAGGAAAGCCATATTCGTCCTTTTTAACCGGTGAAAAAAAGGAACGTTATTTCAAGATTATTTATATAGGGCTTTATATGAAAAGGGAAAAGCTTTACAAAAACATTAATGAAAGAGTATTAAATATGATGGAAAATGGATTGGAAGCGGAAGCCCGAAATTTATTTCCTCTAAGGACTTTTAATGCTTTGAATACAGTGGGATATAAAGAGTTATTCGGTTTTTTTGAAGGATCGAAAAGCCGTGAGGAAGCTATTGCTGAAATACAGGCAAATACACGAAAATATGCAAGGAAACAACTAACATGGTTCAGAAAAAATAAGGATTATAATTGGTTTTTATGTGAACAAATTGATGAAATGGAAGTTTTTATTCAAAACAATACTGTTTAATACGGGATTACTGAAGGTTTCTTTTTTTATAATTTTTAAAATTAAGAACGGATTAACAAAATAAACTTTTAATGCAAAAAGTAAAAAAGGCTGAAATCAGGCATTTTAATATAAGAGTTTATGGTATAATCATAAATGAAAATAATGAGGTGCTTCTTAGTGACGAATATGTCTTAGATACATATATGACTAAGTTTCCGGGTGGAGGCTTGAAATTTGGGGAAGGCCCGGAAGATTGTATAAAGAGGGAAGCACTTGAGGAGTTTAAGCAGGAGGTAAGTGTTATAGAACATTTTTATACAACAGGTTTTTTTCAGAAAGCTGATTTTTTTGAGGATCATCAATTAATAAGTATTTATTATCGTATAAGCTTTAAAGAAGCCCCGCGGTTTAAAATTTCTTCAGTACCTTTTGATTTTAAGTCAAATATTAATGGAAGCCAGTCTTTTAGATGGCTCCCCATAAAAGATCTGGATCCGGATAAACTAACTTTTCCTGTTGATAAAAAAGTAGCCGAATTGATCAGGAATAAATTTAGCCAAGAATAGCTTTGGCATAATTATCCCAGCTCATATCGGCAGATTTTTTTTCAATATTTTCTCTGTTGATTGGCTGGTCTATAACTTTCTCCATTGCTTCAGACATAGACCTGATATTTTCGACATCAGCAAGATAACCGTTATAACCATCTGTTATTGTTTCAGGAAAATGTCCTGTACGAGTGGCCAGAATCGGCAACCTGAAGTTATAGGCAATCGATTCAACACCTGAAGGAGTAGCACGTTGATAAAACAGCAGGATAGCATTACTTACCTGAAAATATTTATGCACATCTTCATTTGGAATATACTCAATAATTGAGGTTACTTTGTCACGTATCCCCAGTTCATGAATTAAATCCAATGGTTTATAGTTTTTTTCATCATCTTCCTTATTGAGTATAAAAAATTTTGCTGCTGAAAAAAGAAATTTTTTGACCCGTACTGAGAATTTGTTTTTATCCAGGGTATCCCAAAATGCTTCCCCGACTATCAGCAAAGAAACATCATTTCTTTTTTCGGCTAAAAGACTGAAAGCTTTGATAGCATTATGCAAGCCTTTATATTTACGTATAAAACCAAAAAAAAGGAAAACATATTTTTTTAAATTTAATTCTTCCTTGAGTTTAGCAATATCCAATGAGTTGTTGGCTTTAAACATATCATATACAGGATGGAACAAATGAATACAGGGTATTTGACCATCTTCTGTTTTTTCTGATCTGTTTTTAACGATTTGAATGTTTTTATTTTTAAAAAGAGATTTGAGTTCATTTGCAGTTTGCAGGGAATGAACTACATAATAATTTGCATTGCGGACCCCCATTTTGGTCAGCCAATTGTCAATAATACTGCTCTCTTTTTGCACAACAAAATGGAGATCAAAAATTATTTTCACATCTGACCTTTTCATAAGCCTTTTTGCAATCCATCCCAGAGGAATACCCTGAATAGAAATTGACCATTGGAAAACAATAAATTCAGGTTGTATTTTTTTAATTAATTTAAATGTTTTTTGCCAGCTTAATGGCCTGTTATAATTTGTTACATAATGTACAGGGATATCAGCTCCTTCAAGTTGGCCTACTTTACTTTTTCTGTCTTTGAAATCCCTTGGAATTATTGATGGATATTGTTGTGTCCAGGAAATGATATGAACCTGTATTCCGGGTATTTTGGAGAAGGCTTTTGCCAGTGAAGAATTATAATTTGCAATTCCGCCCTTGAATTCAGGTCCGGGTCCAAATAATGCAATTTTCCTCATAAGCCTGTTATTTTGGTTTTTGTGAAAGTCGCTCTATGGCTTTATCATAGACTCTTTTCATTCCTTCCTCAAGAGAGATCGCTGGTTTCCAGTTAAATTTCTGATTAACGACATTCATGTCAGCATAACGTGAATGAACACCTTCAGGTTTATCAGTAAGTGCTTTAATTTTAGGGGTGTAACCTGCAAAACCGGTAAATAATTTTATAAGGTCAATGAAAGAGGTTAGTTTCCCTGAGCCAATGTTATATGCTGATCCATCTTTGACCTTATCCATAAGTATAAGTATGAAATCAATTACATCATCAATATGGACAAAGTCACGCCCTTGTTTGCCCGTTCCCCATACTTCAAAAGGATCTTCTTTTCTCGCCGCCCGTGCTGCTATTGCAGGAACGGGATATGTCAGGTCCTGGTCTTCACCATAACCTGAGAAAGGACGAATGCATGAAACGGGTACTCCATAGTGTTTCGCTGCAATCTGTGCCAGGAATTCCCCTGTAAGTTTTGACCACCCATAAGTCATATCAGGAGTCCCAAGATTAGCTTCAAAATTTATATCAGACTCTTTCAATGCTATGGCATTAACTTTTCCCTGAAGATTTACCGGATAGGCTGCGCTTGAACTTGGATAAAGGACCCTGGAAGGCTTATGCTTACATATCCAATAGAAAAATTCGGAATCTATTGAAAGATCTAAAGCAACTGACATCGGGTCACCTTCAATTTTTGCCCTTCCCCCAACAATTGCTGCAAAATGGTAAACATCGCTGAATTTTTCGAAATTAATATTATAAGTTTCCTGTATATAATTAGGATTTTGTCTTAAAGAAAAAAGCAAATTACGAAAATCTCCTTTCCGGAAAAATAGTCTTTCATCTTCCCCTATAACCTCGAGGCCTTTATTTTTATACGATTTATAACCGGTAATCCATAGCGAAGGATCAATACCCGCTGACAGGTCATCTACCATGAAGATCAAATCATTAGTTGTTTTTAGCAGTCTTTTAACCATGTTTCGCCCTACAAAACCGCAAGCTCCTGATATTAAGTGTATTTTCATGTTTATTGTCTGGTGTTTTATTGAGTATTAAAATATATTTTAATCTTATTTTTTAGTTAGCTTTTATACTTATTTTGTTTTTATTCATTTACTTCTTCATCTATAATATATACATTTCTCTCCAGTGATGATCTGCTGATCAGTTCTCCCAGGAATCCGCTCACAAAAAGTAATGTTCCTATAATCATTGCAGTAAGTGAAAGGTAAAAATAAGGACTTTGAGTTATCAATATAGTTTTAATTCCTTTATTCAATAAATAAATTTTTTGTGCACCCAGCCAGGCAGCAGAGATGAATCCGATAAAAAAAACAAGTGTCCCGAGAGTACCAAACATATGCATTGGTCTCTTGCCAAATCTTGATATGAATGATATTGTTAAAAGATCAAGGAAACCATTAATAAATCTTTCGAACCCGAATTTTGTGATACCATATTTTCTTTTTCTGTGTTCAACAACTTTTTCACCTATTTTTGTAAAGCCGGCTTTTTTTACAATAACCGGTATATATCTGTGCATTTCTCCATATACTTCTATGGATTTCACTGTTTTTTTCCGGTAAGCTTTAAGTCCGCAATTGAAATCATGTAGTTTTATCCCGGTGATCAGTCTTGCCGTGAAATTAAAGAACAAGCTTGGAAGGGTTTTACTTAAAGGATCATGTCTTTGTTTTTTCCAACCTGATACCAGATCGAAATCCTGATCAATAATCATTTTTCTTATCGCCGGAATTTCATCCGGACTATCCTGAAGGTCTGCATCCATTGTGAATACTATTTCTCCTGAAGCTTTTTGGAATCCGGTATGAAGAGCTGCTGATTTGCCATAATTCCGGCTAAAACGTACCCCTCGTATATTTTTATTTTCTATCGATAATTTTTTTATAATATCCCATGAATTATCAGTACTTCCATCATCAATAAAAATAATCTCATATGTTAATTGATTTTGCCCGCAAACAGAAATAATCCACTTTGCAAGTTCCTGCAGGGATTCTTCTTCATTAAATAATGGGATAACTACTGATATATCCATAATTTAAAATATGACGAAATGAACATAAAAACTCATATTACATTTTTAAAAGGGTTTTTGTTTTCTTTTTTTACAAATGTTGAAATTATTAAAGAAAATATTGTTCCCCTGAAAATAAATCCGGTCAGGTTAAGAATTGCATAGTTAAAAGGTTTTTTTGTCCATGCTGTTTTTTTTAAGACCATTTCTATATCACCAGGACTGATTTGTTTATTTAAAAGTTTTTCTTCCATTATTATTTGTGCTTCCTGAAAAAAATCGGGATTAATCAGACTGGTATAAATATAGTTATAAAAAGTGGCACAGACTCCAAATATTATTGTTATAACAACTCCCATTCCTAAAGCCCGGCCATAACTTATATAACCGTCAGTATACTTTTTCCGGTATGGATATAAGCATAAAATTAAGCCAGCCAAAGGAATAGCTAAAAAAATGATTTCCTGGAAAGTTGTAAATTCTAAATTTAAGAAATTAATCATTATAGAGCTTAAAATATAGATGATTCCAAGGATTGAGCCATAAAAAAGAGCGGGTAAAATAAATGAAGAATAAAATGTTTTATTCATTTTTCTTTTTCAGCAAAGATATTCTTAAAAAATAAAAAAAGCGGAGGATTATTATTTAATATTTTGGCATGAAAGAGAAAAATGCTACTTTCGCGTTTGCCGGGTGAGTCTTATACGACCAGCTCCTGCTGAATTCCCCCAGGTCCGGAAGGAAGCAAGGGCAGGCGGTTGTAGCGGTGCGATATAAGCAGCTCTCCCGGTTTTTTTATTAAAATAATTCATTAAAAATAAATTGGGAAATAACTTGCTGTATTAAGGAATAATATCGGGCTGAATCGTAATATTTTATTTTTGATGAATTTTTAACAAATATTTATTTTGTAATGATTAACTAAGCATTATATTTGTAGTGTTAAATTAATGACAATGCTGAATAATATATCTATAGTTATCGTCCTTAACGTTATCGTGGTCCTTCTATTGAAGATGACCTGAGGGTGGTATAGCTATAGTTGAATAATATAAAAGGCCATTCTCGGATCAGGAGAATGGCCTTTTGAGTTTATAGGGGCATATAAATTTGAATGGCAGTGGAGTTTGACAGGTAGCCGGAAAATATTATCAGCAAATAAAAGTTGAAATATTAAATTAGTTAATAAGAATAAAAATTATTTAAATTTTAATAAAGTGAAAATACCATTAAGAAGTAATACTACAACGCAAGGCAGAAGAATGGCCGGCGCACGTAGCCTTTGGCGGGCAAGCGGAATGAAAGAGGAACAATTTGGTAAGCCAATAATCGCTATTGTAAATTCATTTACACAGTTTGTTCCCGGGCATACCCATTTACACGGGATAGGCCAGCATCTGAAAAAAATCTTTGATGAAGCAGGTTGTTATGCAGCTGAATTCAATACTATTGCCATTGATGATGGAATTGCCATGGGGCATGGTGGTATGTTATATTCTTTACCTTCCCGGGATTTAATTGCTGATAGTATTGAATATATGGTCAATGCACATTGTGCTGATGCTATGATATGTATAAGTAATTGTGATAAGATCACTCCCGGAATGCTTGTTGCTGCCATGCGTTTGAATATTCCCACAGTTTTTGTTTCAGGCGGTCCAATGGAAGCAGGAAAGTCCGGTGGAAAAGCATATGATCTCGTCGACACTATGGTTATGGCAGGTGATGATTCAGTTAATGAAGAGCTGCTGGATATAATTGAAAAAGTATCATGTCCTACATGTGGTTCCTGCTCCGGTATGTTCACGGCCAATTCCATGAATTGCCTTAATGAAGCCATTGGTTTGGCCCTTCCGGGCAATGGGACTTTGCTTGCTACTCATAAATTCAGGAACGATTTATTTGAAAAGGCAGCACGAGCTTTATTAAAAAATGTTAATGCTTATTATAAGGATGGTGATGTTTCTGTCTTACCCCGTGCGATTGCTACAAGAGAGGCTTTTATTAATGCTATGACCCTGGATATTGCAATGGGTGGATCAACAAATACTGTTTTACACTTACTTGCTATTGCCCATGAAGCAAAAGTTAATTTTAGCATGAAAGATATCGATGAACTTTCCAGGAAGATACCTGTTTTATGTAAAGTTTCACCAAGTTCTGATTATCATGTTGAAGATGTTCATCGTGCAGGAGGAATATTAGGGATCATGGCAGAACTTGACAGAAAAGGCTTATTAGATACAAGTGTGAACAGGGTTGATGGCCTGTCATTGAAGGAAGCTATTAAAAAATATGATATTATGAGTGAAAGTATTAATAGTGAGGATGAAAAGTTGTTTTTTGCTGCACCTGGCGGAGTTCGTTCAACAACTTTGGGGGATCAGGGCAATATGTTCAGGGAATTGGATAAAGACAGGGGCAATGGTTGTATCCGTGATTTTGATCATGCTTATAGTTCAGATGGGGGACTGGCAGTTTTATATGGGAATATAGCAAAAAATGGCTCAATAGTTAAAACTGCCGGAGTAAGTCCTGATGTTTATAAATTTAAAGGAACAGCTAAAGTATTTAATTCACAGGATAGTGCTTGTGATGCTATCCTGGCTAATAAAATAAAACCAGGAGATGTTGTGGTCATTAATTATGAAGGCCCAAAAGGAGGGCCAGGCATGCAGGAAATGTTATATCCAACCTCATATATTAAAGCAAGGAAATTAGGGGAGAAATGTGCACTTATTACTGATGGAAGGTTTTCAGGCGGGACTTCCGGTCTTTCAATTGGCCATATTTCTCCTGAAGCTGCTAATAAAGGGGAAATTGGACTTTTACAGGATGGCGATATCATAGAAATAAGCATACCTGATAGAAGTATACAGGTTAATTTAACAGATACCGAACTTGAGAAAAGAAGGAAAATGGAAGAAGCAAAAGGAGATAATGCATGGAAAGCAGAAGGAAGAGAAAGAATTATTTCTGAGGCGCTCAAAGCCTATGCATCAATGGTTACTTCAGCCGACAGAGGGGCAATAAGAGTAATATAAAATGTTAATTGAAGAATATAAAAAAGATTATAGTTCTTGTAGTAGTTTAGGAATTAGAATTTAAAACTAAAAAAAATAATTTCAGAAATAACAGAAAAATATTAATTAAATTTTTAAAATATGGAAACTCAGATAAAAAATCAGACTGAAACAGCTAAGATAAAATCTCCCAGAAAGATCACCGGATCGGAAGCAATCGTTTTGGCCTTGATGGAGGAAGGGATTGACCTGGTTTTTGGATATATTGGCGGAGCAATTATGCCGGTTTATGATGCCTTATTTGATTATAAAGATCATATACATCATGTTATGGTACGGCATGAGCAGGGTGCAGTACATATGGCCCAGGGGTTGGCAAGGATCACTAAGAAGCCTGGAGTATGTTTTACAACTTCCGGGCCCGGGGCCACAAACCTAATTACAGGACTGGCTGACGCCATGCTTGATTCCACTCCGCTTGTATGTATTACAGGCCAGGTTACATCAGGCCTTCTTGGTACCGATGCATTTCAGGAAACTGATGTTTTAGGAATATCCATGCCTGTTACAAAATGGAATTTTCAGATTACCCGACCTGATGAGATTCCTGAGGCAATGGCCAAAGCTTTTTATTATGCCCGTTCAGGCAGGCCGGGGCCGGTAGTTTTGGATTTAACAAAGGATGCCCAGTTTGGTGAGCTTGAATTTAGTTATGAGAAAATTACCAGTACCATAAGTTATGTGCCTTATCCTAAAGTTAATCAGGAAAAAGTTCTTGCTGCAGCCGATCTGATAAATAATTCAAAAAAACCACTTGTATTGGTAGGGCAGGGTGTATTATTATCTGAAGCTCAATTTGAATTTAAAGAATTTATTGAAAAAGCAGGCCTTCCTGTTGCCAGCACTTTACTTGGCCTTTCTGCTTTTCCTTCAAATCATCCTTTATTTACCGGGTTGCTTGGTATGCATGGAAATTATGCCCCTAATATTAATACCAATAAGTGTGATTTATTGATAGCTATTGGAATGCGTTTTGATGACAGAGTAACAGGCAATCTGAATACCTATGCGAAACAGGCAAAAATTATTCATATTGAAATTGACCGGGCTGAAATAGATAAGAACGTAGTAAGTGATGTTGCTATTAATGCTGATGCAAAACAAGCTCTTTTAGCACTCCTGCCACATATTAAACCTGCTACCCACTCTTCATGGCTTGAATCATTCAAGGAACTTGCACGCCATGAGTCAGAAAAAATTATAGAGAAAGATTGTTACCCTGTTTCCGGAGAAATAAAAATGGGTGAGGTAATTCATCAGCTTAGTATGAAAACTGGTGGTGAAGCAATAATTGTAACTGATGTAGGTCAACATCAGATGTCCACGGCAAGATATTATCAGTTTAATCATATAAATTCTCTTGTTACATCCGGGGGCCTTGGGACCATGGGTTTTGGTTTACCGGCTTCCATAGGTGCAAAACTAGGTGCACCCGACAGGCAGGTTATTGCAATTTTGGGTGATGGCGGTTTTCAGATGACAATCCAGGAGCTTGGAACTCTGGCACAATTAGGCATTCCTGTAAAAATCATCCTCATGAACAATGAGTTTTTGGGAATGGTTCGTCAATGGCAGGATCTTTTCTTTGAAAAAAGATATGCCTATACCAGGCTAATTAATCCTGATTTTATTAAAATTGCAGAAGGATTTAATATCCCCGCAAAAAAGATCATGGAAAGACATGAACTTAGCCAGGCCCTTGATGATTTGATAGCTGTAGATACACCATTTCTCCTTGAGGTTAAAGTTATGAAGGAAGATAATATATTTCCCATGGTACCTGCCGGTGGTACTGTATCAGAAATGAGACTGGAATAATTAACAATTTATTTTTAAAATATGGAAAAGAAAGAATATACATTGTCTATTTTTACGGAGAATAAAATTGGACTACTTCAAAGGTTATCTACAATATTTACTAAACGAAAGATAAATCTTGAAAGCTTTAATGCCTCTGAATCTGAGGTTAAGGATGTTTACCGTTTTACTATTGTTATTCATACAACTGAAGATCAGGTAAAGAAAGTAGTGAAACAGATTGATAAACAAATTGGTGTTTTAAAGGCATTTTATCACAAAGAGAGTGAGATTGTTTATCAGGAAATTGCTCTTTATAAAGTTGCTACACAAGCTTTGGCTGAAGGGGGTGAAGTTGAAAAAATTATCAGAAAATATAATGCCCATATTTTAACTGTTGAACCGGAATATGTTATTATTGAGAAATCGGGGCATAAGGCTGAAACCCAGGAACTTTTCGAAGAGTTATTGCCTTTTGGAATGCTTCAGTTTGTAAGATCCGGCAGAGTTGCGGTAACAAAACAAATAAAAGAGATCACCTCTTATCTGAAAGATCTGGAAGAAGCATCGAAACATTCAGAAAAAGAGTTATTATTACTTAATTTATAATTTATAAAACATATTATTATGGCAAAAATTAATTTTGGCGGAATTGAAGAAAACGTCATTACCAGGGAAGAATTCCCTGTTTCGAAAGCACGTGAAATATTGAAAGATGAAATAATTGCAGTTATCGGTTATGGTGTTCAGGGACCTGCACAATCATTAAATATGAAGGATAATGGTTTTAAGGTTATTGTTGGTCAGGCACCGGAGTTTAAATCAGATTGGGACAGGGCTGTAAAAGATGGATGGATTCCTGGTGAAACACTTTTCCCGGTTGCCGAAGCATGTAAAAAGGGAACGATTATTCAGTATCTGGTTTCAGATGCTGCTCAAAGAGCTCTTTGGCCTACTGTTAAACCTCATCTTACAAAAGGAAAAGCTTTATATTTTTCACATGGTTTTTCTATCACTTATAAAGATCAAACAGGCGTCGTTCCACCAGACGATATTGATGTGATCCTTGTTGCCCCCAAAGGCTCGGGAACAAGTGTACGCAGGAACTTTCTGGCAGGCACGGGTATTAACTCCAGCTATGCAGTTGCCCAGGATGCAACAGGGCATGCTTTAGACCGTACTTTGGCACTTGGAATTGCA